>JBAYPC010000081.1:0-9160 GCA_041677905.1 Alkalispirochaeta sp.
CCTAATCCGTCCCAATGTTCATGCTCGTGTCGCACGATGGGCACCACGTTTCGATAGATCTCCATATTCGCAATGATATCCGAACCGATAATGGTGTGTTGTTTCATCGTCTCGAACTCCTGGTCGTCGAGAGGGCCGAGTTTCTTGAGAATAGCATCGGGTATGGCAATTTTACCTATGTCGTGAATCGCTGCGCCCGCCCGAATGGCCTCGATATCGTCGTCAGGCAGCTTCATCGCAATCGCCAGTTTCACCGCCAGCGCCTCAACGTCTGCAGAGTGGGAGCCGGTGTACTCGTCCCGTTCGGCGAGCATGTCGGTGATGTGTCTGAAAGCGCGATGGGATTCCTGCCGGAGTCTGATGTAGTTCCGGGTGGCGTAGTGGACGAGAGTCAGCGGAACGAGGGAGAGAAAAAGATAGACCGGCGAGACTTCGTACAGCGTTGCGATCAGAATGGCCAGCACACCCATGGTCGCAAACTGCAAGTGCAGGTTCTTGAGGCCTGTTCTGAGAGTGCGGAAGAAGCTCTCGCCGCTGCTAATGGTGATCATTCCCGCTACGAGGGAGTTGTTAACCACGACGTAGGTTACAAATGATGCCGATTTTACCATGAAGAGGAATAGAATAGATGGGTTGACGGTGCTGAGCTGCTCAAAAACCACGGCCGCGGCGCCGACACTGACCATCACCTGGGCGGTGTTGAAGAGAATTGGTGCCACAAAACGACCCGGGCCGGCTTTTATGTTGTCCCACCTGAGTAGTGTCTCCGCCGGCAGGGTTGAGAGGAGGACGACCCAGAGGGACAGGGGCAGACCGCCGATGAATATGGCCGCCATTGCGACGGCTACGTTCGTGGACAGGAACCACTGGGGAAGGATCTCAAGTTCGTAGACCTGGGTAAAAAACGAACAAACGGTAAGCAGGATGAGGACGGCAGCATGTGTTGGGAGGTCGATTGTCATCGACCCGGCAGCGGGAAACGCGAGAGCTGCAAGAGTGACTGACAGGATATACAGGCGAACCCTCGATGACATCGAGGGATATTACCACAGGTCTAATTAAATAGGATAGAGAAAACGGACTAATGCGTAAAAAACCCCGTCCCGTTAACCGGACAGGGTTTTTACATGGGCGGACCCGTTTGGCCCGCCTTGGTAGTGTTTGCTGAAAGACGGACCCGGGTCAGCCGCCCCACTTGCTGCTGGACGTTGCAATGACGACAAGCGCGGTCACCGCGATCATCACCAGAATGGAACGTGACGTCTGAGCTTTGATGAAAAGTTTATTGACACGATCAGCTGCTTTTTCGTTATATCCCTGCCACTTCATTTGAAACCTCCTCAGGTTTGTAGGTCTTCCGACCCAATGTTTTAATAACTGTTTTACCTTTAGTAAGAAAAGTCTACGCCTATAAAATCCACTTGTCAAGGAAAAGTTTTAGATATTTTTTTACGGTCCTGGCGCGGTTCCGACCGGCAAAAGACAGAGCCGGCGGTGTGGGTAGAGACGGTACAGGTGAAAAGCTCAGGGGCCGGCGTTCAGATAATTTCAATGCCCTTCATGCTGACGTCCACAGCAAAGGGGCCGATGTTTGTTGTAAAGGGAATCCCGATAATCGGTGCGTGGTTGGGCCAGTGGATGCGGTGGTTCTTTCCCTGAATTACGATCGGTGGCGAGATATCCAGATCGAGTCCGCGCTGGGTCAACGGGCCTGTTGCATTGCCGGCAATGATGTTTGTGATTTCGCCGACCATCTCGTTAACCAGGTGTTCCCGTTGTTTCTCCGTTTCGATTTTCAGACCGCTCTTGGACAGCAGTTTGTCCGCTAACATCTGGGGCAGTCTTATGACAACAATGCCGGTGTGGCTGCCGAGAAAACTGATGACCCCCGAGACGTTCCAACGATGGTGGCCGAAGGCCTCTACGAGATGGGGGATCCCCGGGGTGACGTCTACCTTGAACATACGGTTGAAAACGTTGATCGTTGCGGTGAGGAACGGGTTGACGATTTCTGCGTTCATGGCCATTGGGTTCCCTCAGACTGACAGGATACCGTGGATTTCTCGTAAGCGAAAGCTCATTATGAGCTCATTATGGGCTCATAACGGTGGGTCCGGGACAAACCGCTCGGAGGCCTCGGCCTCCAGTGTCCGTTTTCGGGCCGTCTCAAAACTGACTGCAGCGTCCAGCCACAGGTCTGCATCTTTTACCTGGAGGACCACCGGCTGTCTGAGGGTGCTGTTGTGGACGTAGCGCATAACCCCTCGGGCCTCCATGGTACAGACGGTGCAGGACGTATAAGGTTCATCGTCAATAATTCCCGTCCGATACAGTCCCGGCAGAAGCATGGGTTCGTTGTCGGCCAACAGGATGCGGTACTTCGTTTTGTTGCCGTTTTCTTCATGGCGCCATTCGTAAAAACCGGTAAAGAGGACGACGCAGCGGTTGGCCTCGACAAGTGGCGCATAGAGGGGCTTTGCCCGGAGTTCTTCGATCCGGGCATTGGCGGTCCATATCTTCAGTGACGGGAATTTGTCTGATGTGGTGACCCACGGCGGGACCATGAGCCAGCGCATAGTCTGAAAGCGGTCACGCCGGGCGGACGTTACCACCGGGACAACCGGGCGGGCCGCTGCGCTTTGCTGCAGGAAGTGGGGAAAGGGCTGGACTTTGTCCCAGGTTGCAAAGGTCTCCAGGCCGTAGGGGAAGATACCATTCGTTTCAAGTTGGGCTGTGTAACACATGTACAAACACCTCCTTCGGGGGTGGAAATCGGACGTTCACCCGGGCATACTGGTTCAACTATGATACCAGAGGTTACCCGTGAACTTGTTCTTCTGTACACGATGTTCTTCCGTATTGGCCTGTTTTCCATCGGTGGCGGATACGTCATGCTGCCGATGCTGCGGGTAGAAGTTACGGAAAAACGGGACTGGCTGAGCGTACCGGAACTACTGGACTACTATGCGATCAGCCAGGCGACGCCCGGCATTATCTCGGTAAACATAGCAACCCATGTGGGCTTTAAACGGCGCGGCGTGGCGGGAGCACTTGCCGCGACAGCGGGAGTGGTGATGCCGTCGGTCATCGTCATTCTGTTGATCGCCATTTTTCTCCCGGCGTTGCGGGCCAATGTGGTCGTTGCCCGGGCTTTTGCGGGAATCCGGGTTGCCGTGGCCGTCTTACTCACCGGTATGCTCGGGTCTCTGGTGAGAAAAGGCTGGAACACGGCCGTCGATGTCGTTCTTACGGTTGCGGCATTTGGACTGGTTGTCTTTGGTGATGTATCCCCCATTCCGCTGATTATCGGGGCCGGCCTTGTGGGGTACCTTCTGGGGCGGTGGCGGAGGCACAGGGCATGACGTTGTACGTTCTGTTTTTCATGTTTGTGCAGATTGGTCTCTTTACCATCGGTGGGGGCCTGGCCACGTTGCCACTGCTGAAAGAGGCTGCCGTTGACGGTGGTTTTCTCTCGCTGGGTGAGTTCATCGATATGGTGGCGATAAGTCAGTCGACACCGGGCCCGATCGGGGTAAATCTGGCTACCATTGTGGGATATCGCCTGGAAGGTATCCTTGGCGGAGTCATTGCCACCGTGGGAATTATCGCACCGTCTCTTTTGATCAGTATGGTTATCGCCCGGTGGATGAGGAACTATGCGGACCATCCGACGGTGCAGAGTATCATGACGGGTATCCGGGCGTGTGCCTTGGGTCTGATCGCCTCGGCGGCGTGGTTTATCCTGCGGGAGGCGGTATTTACCGGTGATTCCGGCGGGGCAACGGGTCTGGAATGGCTTGTCGCGCTGACGGACATCCGGGCTCTTGTGTTGTTTGTCCTGATGGGCGCGGTGTACGTGTTCAAGCCGGCGTGGCCGGTTGTTTACATAGTTGTCGGCGGTGTTTTGGGAGTGCTTTTTCTCTGACCATGGCGTGGGGTACCCAAGGTTCTCCAATCGGGCGGTAAATGTTGACTTTTTTGCTCGGGTGGCTTACTAAAAAAGAGGAGGTGATCCGATGAGTGATCCATTGACGTCTTCCGACAGCTTTGAAGGGATTTCTGAAGAGGACCGCCGGGAGATCATGGTTGAGATCGACCGTGTCGCCGGTGAAAACAGGATTCAGGTCACCGACGAGATTTTCTCCTACACGCCGCAGTCACGGGGTGTGGTTTTTCCGCTGGTTGTGAATATCCTGGGTGCGGTAATCCTGGTCGGGGGAATTCTGGGGCTGGGAGCCATGTTCCGGTCCAGTTCTGAAGAGCTCAAGGCCGGCGGGGCACGGGTGGTTACCGCCGAAAGCCGGCTTATTGAAGAGATCAGACGGGAAGCCGATGAGCTTCTGGCAAAAAAAGAAGACGAAATTGCCGCGATTCAGTCGCAGCTTGCCTCCATTCAGGACGAACGGACGGCGCTGGCAGCGGATATCCAGGAGCGGTTTGCCCGCCGGGAAGCGGAGCTGCAGCAACAGTTTGAAGCGGAACTGGCGGCGGAACGGCAGCGGCTGATCGGATTGAACCTCAGTGAAACGGAGATCGAAGCTCGTCTTGCCGAGTTCTCTGCGGTAAAAGAACGGGAATACGCCCAGCGGCTGGAACAGTTTCAGCGGCAGGTACAGGCTGAGCAGCGCCGCCTGGAAGCAGAGTTGGACACCCTGGAAGGGCAGTTTAACCGGACCCTCCAGACGGCAAACCTGGAACGGGAACAGCTTAAGGCGGAAAGTGAGGCGCGCCTAGCGGCGATGCAGGCGGAGTTCCAGGCCGAACTTGCGGCGGGCCAGGCAGAACTCACCGCAGCCGAGGCGGAGCTGGCGCGGCTTACTGAAGAGCAGCAGCGGGCCGGGCTGGTACGAAACCAGATCAACGGTCTGTTTCAGGCAACCAATGAGGCTTTGGGCAGCAACTCGCTTGACGAAGCTCGGGGGTATCTGAGGGACTTGCGGTCGTTGTTGAACGCCGAGAGTTCCCTTCGTATTCCTGAACTTCGGGCGCAGCGGCCGGTCAACCTCTTTATCGTAGAAGCCCTGGAACGGCTGGTCAGTTTTCAGGAACGGTTCGGAAATCCTGAAACGCTGCAGCGTCTGTCCGACGCGTCGATGGTGCAGGAAGTGACGGTCCTGGCAGAAGAGGCGGCAGCGGCTGCTGCGGCGGGTGACCAGGATCAAGCGGCGGCGCTGTACCGCCGGGTGATCAACGTTATACCGGCTGTTGGTGAAAGTGTTGCCTATCTTGGGGGAGTCGACGGAAGCGGTGAAGTTGCAACAGAGGAGATAAACAGAGCTGCTGCAGAGCAAATTGCCACAGCCGACCGGGCCGCCGAAGCGGGCGAGTGGTCCCAGGCACTGGAAGCGTACGTTCAGGCGGTACAGCGCTACCCCCAAAGCCGGTACCGTGGACAGGCTGTAGCCGGTATTCGCCGCGCCGGTGAGGTGCTGACTGATCGACTCCAGGCCCAGGAGGCGACGCAGGATGAGACGGTTGCCGCGCTGGAGGCCCAGATTACAGTTCTGGAACGTGAGCGGGCCGCCGCCCAGACGGCACTCTCTGAGGCACAAAGCGCCAATACCCGGCTGGAGGCGGAGCTGGCCCAGCGGCAACAGCGGCTGGCGGCCCTGGAAAGCGGAACTTCTTCAGCGGCCGGGACGACGGCAGCTCTGGAATCGCAGATCACCACGCTGGAAGAACGTATCGAACGGCAGAACAGCCGCATCGCTGAGCTGAACCGGACCATCCAAGCCCGGGATCAGAAGCTGAATGATACGGAAACGGAGCTGGTGGCGGCGTTGGAGAACCTTGCGCAGGCGCGGACCGAAACGGTACAGGCGGCGGCGGTGTCATCGTCGCTGCGGGAGGAGATTTCGGTCCTTAAGGAGCAGCTGCGTGCCGGTGGTATTGCAGAAACGGCGGACGAGCTTGTTCGCCTGCGGGCGCTGGAAGAAGAGGTTGAGGCGGCCCAACAACAGTACCGGAACTACATGAGTACCGCCTCGGATATGGCAATTGGAGGCGGTGACGCTACATCACCGGGTGTTCTGGAAGCGCGAACGGCTCTGGAGCGCTTTTTGCGGAACCAGGCTGTGTCCCAGCTGTTTCCCGACATTGCCGATGAGATTGCGCGCTATGACGACGCGTTCCTGGCCAGTGGGCGGCAGAACGCGTATCTGACGGTTGCGGACATTCTCACGGAGTTGTCCTTTCTGCAAACTGCCTCAGAACGGGCGGCATTTCTGAAAGATACACGGAGAGACCTGGAAAGAGAGGGTGGAGCCGCCGCCGCTGAGTTTATCGGCGAGCTTGAGGCGCTTCTGGGTGAAGGCGATATAGCCGGTTGAACCGTATGTTCGACGGTACGGGGTGTACTACCGTGTGTACACCCCGACGGTGATGATCCCGTCGCCGTCTGAGACGCGGGATACGCCGGTGTGGGTGTAGACGTCCTTCAGGGGTGCCGCTCCGTCGGGGTACTGACCGGCGTACCAGAATGTGCTGTTTTCTTCTTTTCCTGTCGAGGGCGTTCCGTCAAGGTTACCGACCACAGTAACCGTCCCGTTACGACCGCTTCTGAGGGTCCCGTCATAGGTGATGGACGAAATCCGGCCAGACCATGGGAACGGCGTGGACTGTACTATTGTGCCGTCGCTTGGCCAGGAGTAGACCCGGTAGGGTGCAGAAGACCAGTCGCCGTCCCGGAACGAGAGGACGCCGGTGTAGGTGGAAAAATCGGTGGCGTGACGGATACCCACAGGAGAATCACCGTTACTCCGCAGGGGAGGTGAAAACTGGTTGGTGATTGGACCTTGTGCTACGGCGGAGACCGCCAACGGCGAGCCCTTGGCCCAGTTGATAAAGTCCAGTCCGGTGCCGCGAAAGACAACTTCTTGTAGCTCATTGGTATCCCGTACCAGCATGCTCAGGTCTATTCCGGTAGAGCCGACAGGAGTACCCCCTTGTCTTACGGAAGCGGGACCAAAGGTAACGGCGTTTACTGAATACACGGTGTCTGCGTTTGTGGCAGCGAGTTTAGCCTGTGTGACAATATCCATGGAAGTGGTGTGGAGTGAGGTTGTTCCGGGGTCAAAGGTGACGATGTCGAGGTTTACTCTTTGGTGGTCACCCCAGGTCGCCACCAGTAGGGGCGGGGGATACCCGGTGGGGTTTGCTGCGGCAGGGTCGAGCGGCGCAATCCAGGCGTCCCAGTCGCCGTGGGCGCTGCCGTAATCGAAGTGTATATCGACCATTCCGGAAATCGCACCGTCGTGGAGGCGCCATATCCGCAGTTGAAAGAACTCCTGAAACACCAGATATCCAGTTGCTGCACCCAGATCATCCGGGTAGAACCCGGTCGGAACGGTAAGTCTGTCACCGTCGTACCCTGAGTAATCCCAGCCTGAGTACTCTGCCCGGGTGACAAAGGTGAAATCTTCGGCTCGGCGGGCCGCTTCAACTGCGTCGGGGTTGTACAACGCCATGTCGCAGGAGGTGAGAACGACAAAGACGGCGAGGATTCCCGCAAGCCGTCCGATGGGGCGTCCGGCCCGTCTGCACTTCAGTAGATTCTGTTTCATAACCGCACCCTCAGTCCCAGACGGTAGGTTGGAGCCTGCCGGTATAGGGCGACATCGCTATCCGGCGGACTGATCCGTTGAGCCGAAGAAAAACCGGAAAAGAACTCAGGCCTGGGGACGATAAACATATCCATCGCCAGACGTTGGGTAAGAGTGAGGCGCCCCGGCAGTTCCCACTCCCAGGAACCGATGAGCCGCAGCGCCGCCGGTACGACCGGGTCGACGCCGAAGGCCACGTTGCCGTGGACAAACCGAGCCGCTCCACCTGCACCCAGACCGAAGCGGTGAATACGATCCCGGGACCTGAGCAGGACCTGCCACGTCGCTTCCAGTTCGGTCAGGCCGTAACTGGTAAAAAGCTGGGGCCCCTCTTCGGGGTGGGTGATTTCCCGCAGCGGGGTGACTCCCAGAAGAAAGGATGTGACGCCCAGCCCGGCAACCCATCGGGTGGATTCGGGGTAATAGGCGTACTCCAGGCCGGGAAAGGCCAGGTTGCGCAGGTAGGCGGTAACGGAGTGGCGCGGGTAGGGACGCAGGGGAACGGTGACGGTCACCGGGTTGCGCTCAACGTACACGGTGCGAGTCTCGCTGCGGTAACCGGGACGATAAAGGGTGAACCGGTAGGTCCGTAAACCTCGGACAACCACTTTGAGTTCGTCGTCTGTTGTTTGAGTATGGCTAACGTACTCCGGAAGTCCCTCAACACGAAATGGCCCGTTGGAACGGATACGTACCTCCCGGCCGGGGCCGGCCACCGGAACAAGCTCGGCTACGGCGTTGATGATAGGCGTGTAGTTGTCCGGCCGCTGGTACCGTCCGGCGTTGTCGATAGTCACGGTAACCTCCGCCGGTTCCCGGGCTTCCACCGGAGCGGGTGAACCCGGTGGGGGATATCCGTAGAAAAAAGAGGCGGTGATATGCCGCTTGTCCGAGGACGGTGAGCGGGCGGTAAGGACGATGACGATCTCAGCCTGGTAGCGATCCCAGGCGGTTGAGATGATTTCGGCAAGATCAGTCGTGTCGCTTCGGGTATCGGCACCTTCGGATACGGCGAAGTAGATGGCCGGGACCTCCTGGGTAAGAGCTGCCTGGAGAGACTCGACCACGAGGCGCGTAGCGGCGTCGGCCTCTGGGTCCCAAAGGGCTACGGCGAAACGGGGGGTGAGATCAGAGGCGGCGAGGGTCCAGATTGACACGGTGATGAGGAACGTCAGAATGACCGATCTCTTACGCTTGATTACCACCATGGCGCAACCTTGTACAGAATCTTGAGTTTTGTATCGAACAGGAGGTAGAACTCCCCGGCGGGATCAAAGACAACAGCGTACTCACCTCCTGATCTGGAGTTTTCTCCGACGTCGAATTTATCGATAATGGAGCCACTCTCAGCACTGACTCGGATCAGCCGGGTACCGTCGGCGTACAGAAGGCCGTCCGGCGTGTCCTGGAGTGTCCTGAAATCCATATCCTGGTACGCCACGGTGCCGGGAGCTGCCAAGTTGATCCACGGGGTCACAGAAACCGCAGGATTAAAGGTGATCCAGTCGACGGTGCGGCGGTAGGTCTGATTGGCCTGGTCCCGGATAAAGACCGATACC
>JBAYPC010000082.1:0-9112 GCA_041677905.1 Alkalispirochaeta sp.
GAACCCTTCACCACCTCCCGGGCCACCGATTCCGGCACCGGCCTCGGCCTCAGCATCTCCAGGGACATCATCCAGAACAGCCACAACGGCCGCCTCTACCTCGCCGACGGACTCCCCACCTCCTTCGTCCTGGAACTCCCCCTCCAAAATAAAAGTTGAACCATCCGGTTCTCTGCAGCTCTTCACCGTATAACTGGAAAGGGCCACCCCCCTCGCGGGCCACCTCACCCCCAACATTTGAACGTATGTTCTTGCAAAGATGACATATTTCCACCTTTCGCTTTCTCCGCTTTGACGGTATACTGATCAGACATGGGGGACTGATGATACGAATTGGGCATCGCGGCGCCGCCGGGTGGGAGCCGCAGAATACGAGACTCTCCTTTGAAAAAGCTATAACCCTGGGATGTGATTTTATTGAAACGGATGTTCACCTGTGCAAAACAGGGGAACTCATCCTCTGCCACGACGCACGAATAGACGCCACATCCAACGGCACCGGACTGATCGCCGAAATGAGCCTTGATGAACTCCAGCGCTACGACTTCGGCAAAGGCCAGACCGTCATGCACCTGGAACAGCTCCTTGACCTGGCCACAGACAGGATCGGCCTCAACATCGAGTTAAAAGGACCCGGTTCAGGCACGGCAACCGCCGGGGTTCTCAAAAAAGAACTGGTTGACCCGTCCGGCTGGTGGCACAACCACCTCATGGTGACGTCCTTCAACCACCGGGAGCTCCGGGCGTTCCAGAACGCCCTGCCCTCAGTGCCGGCCGGCGCCCTCATCAAGGCCGTTCTCCTGGATACCGCCGCGTACCTTGACCAGCTTGACGTGTCATTTCTCGTGACCAGCGTCGAATTTATCGACAAAGACCTCGTAGACGAGGTGCATGCAACAGGACGGGACGTCTACGTCTACACCGTAGATGACCCGGCAGATATCGCACGAATGCAGCACCTGGGGGCCGACGGCCTGATAGGTAATTTTCCGGATCGATTTCCCCTTCCGGAACCACACCTTCGGCGTTCGCCCTACCAGGGTGTGCACTAAAAGAGCATTTTATTGCTCGCGGGTGCCAAGGGTAAAATACACAGAGCTTACCTTTGGTTTGTGAGCATTAAAAAGGAGGAATCGTTATGAAAAAACTCATGAGTATGCTTCTGGTACTTTTCGTGAGTGCTTCGTTCGTCTTCGCATCGGGAACGCAGGAAGCTGCCGTCGATGCAGACGCACCGGTGACCATCCAGTTCTGGCACGCCATGTCGGGTGACAGAATCGATCTGATCCAGGGAATCGTCGATGATTTCATGGCCGAAAACCCCAACATCACCGTTGAGGTTCAGTACTCAGGGTCCTACGACGACACCCTGAACAAGGTAACATCCGCGTTCAAGGCGGGAAACGCCCCCCATGTGTTCCACTCGTATGAGATAGGTACCCTGGGCCTGATCAAGAGCGGCATAACCGTTGCTCTGGATGACCTTGCCCAGAAATACGACGAACCCATCGACTGGGACGCCTTCTTTGGCCCCATCGAAAGCTACTACAAGTACCAGGGCCTGCACTACTCCATGCCGTTCAACACCTCATCACCCCTGGTCTACTACAACAAGACCCTCTTCAAGAAAGCGGGACTTGACCCGGAAAACCCGCCGCAGACCTACTCGGCAATTCGGGATGCCGCAATTGCCCTCAAGAAGTCGGGAATCGACACCCCCATAACCTGGAACCTCAACGCCTGGTACTTTGAGCAGATGCACTACCTCCAGGATGCGCCTTACGTCAACAACCAGAACGGCCGCGGCAAAGAGCTTCCGACCAAAATCCTGATCAACCAGAAACCGGGGAAAATCGCCCTTGACTGGTGGATTCAGATGTACCGGGACGGACTGTTCATGGATGTCGGCCCAGGCTGGTCAAACCACCGCGCCGCATTCGGAGCCGGTGAAGCGGCGATGATCATGTCGTCCTCTTCCGACGTCAACCTCCTGACCAAGTCCCTCTCCGAAAAGGGCTGGGAAATGGGTACCGGCTATCTCCCCCGACCTGAAGGAGCTAAAGGTGGCGTGGCAATCGGCGGCGGGTCCCTCTGGATCACCGACAACCACACACCGGAAGAAGAACTGGCCGCCCTCAAGCTGGTCAAGTACATCTCCAGTGACAAACCCCAGATGGCGTGGCACAAAGGAACCGGGTACTTCCCCGTCCGTACCACCGCCATGGACAAGCTGGAAAAAGAAGGCTGGTTTGTCGACAACCCCAACTACCGTAAAGCCTTTGATCAGCTCCTTGACAGCCCGTCCACGCTGAACACAGCAGGTGCCCTTCTCGGCGTCTTCCCCGATGCCCGGGCCATCATTGAATCCCAGATTCAGGAGTGCTACGCAGGGAAGGACGTCCAGAAAGCTCTGGACGATGCAACCAAAGAGATCAACGCTCTCATCGCCGAGTGGAATGAGGTCATTGCGTACTGATTTTGCCTACTGACGATTTTCAGTAATCGACAGGAGCCGGTCGGTCGGAGTACCGACCGACCGGCTTTTTGGAAATAAACTATGAACAAATCAGCCTTTCCCAACAAATACCTACCATACGTTCTTCTGATACCGACATTTGTCATACTTGTCGTATTCCTCTTCTACCCGGCCGTTGAGACGTTCAGACTTTCCTTCTACAAGGTAAACCCCTTCTCCGGAGCCGCCCGGTTTGCAGGGCTTTACAACTTCAAGAACCTCTTTACCAATCCGGCCTATCTGAAGAGCTTTTTCCGTTCGGCCGTATTTGCCGTCGGCGTCGTCTTAGTCGGACTGGTGCTGTCTCTCCTTCTTGCACTGCTTCTCAACCAGAAGGTGAAAGGCGCCCAGGTGTACCGTTCTCTCCTCATCTGGCCGTACGCCCTCTCCCCGGCCATTGCCGGTGCCCTGTTCAACTTTATGTTCAACCCGGCAAACGGTTTAATGGGCTACTTTACCGGCATCCGCACCTGGCTGACCCATGGCAACACCGCTCTTTTCGTTATAATTCTCGCGGCGATGTGGAAAAACCTCGGGTACAACATCGTCTTCTACCTGACGGCCCTGCGTAACATCCCCACCGACGCCCTGGAGGCGGCCTCCATAGACGGTGCCGGTCCGATAAAACGGTTTTTCTTTATCACCTTCACCTTCCTGTCACCTATGACCTTCTTTCTTCTGGTCATGAACACCATCTACGCTTACTTCGCATCATTCGGGCTCATCGACGTCCTTACCGAAGGCGGACCCGCAGGTGCTACCAATATCCTCATCTACCAGCTCTATCGGGACTTCTTTGTTAACTCCCGGGTCGGTTACGCCGCCGCAGAGAGCCTGATGCTCTTCATGCTCGTCGTGCTCTTGACCATCGTTCAGTTCAAGACAACCGAACGAAAAGTTTATTACCAATAGGAGGCAGTTGTTGTGAAACGTACACCCCTGCAATCTGCTATACTGCATACCCTACTCGTACTTGCCGTTCTTCTCGTCTGTGCACCGGTGATCATGGCCTTCATAATCAGTTCCCAGACCGAGACGGAAGTGCTCTCCTACCCTCCCAAACTGACCTTTTCAAGCAACTGGGGCTATAACTACTCCACCGCCTGGAACCGTATCAACCTTGGCCGGATGATGTTCAACTCCGCCTTCATCGCCATCATGGTGACCATAGGAAAGATCATCATGAGTCTTTTGGCGGCATTTGCCTTTACCCATTTTGAATTCCGGGGAAAACAGACCCTCTTTTTCCTCATCATCGTCACCCTGCTGCTGCCCGTTCCGGTGCGTATCGTTGCCCTCTTTGACGTAGTCAGTAAGTTTGGCTGGATAAATACCTACGCCGGCCTCATTGCACCGTTTCTCGCCAGTGCAACCGGCACATTCCTCTTTATCCAGCGCTTCAAAACCGTACCGACCGAACTCATCGACGCATCCAAGATGGACGGGTGCCGGCCCATGCAGTACTTCTTCAAGATTCTGCTTCCTTTGACAAAAAGCACCATCGGCGCCTTGGTCGTCATCGAGTTCATCTACGTGTGGAACCAGTACTTGTGGCCCCTGATGGCAACAAACTCGGACAAAATGCGGGTCGTTCAGATCGGCATCAAGATGTTGATGAACGCCGAATCCTCAAACAACTGGGGTGTCATCATGGCCGGTGTCATCATGACCATGCTTCCCCCGCTGATCGTCTTCTTCGTACTCCAGGAGAGCTTCATGCGCGGCTTCGCCCTCCAGAGCGACAAGTAACCGCCGGGAGGATTACAGAACTCTCAGAACGTCCGGTTTCAAGAGCTCAAACTCCCGGTTTGAAATCTCACGGATCAACCCCGATGCTTCCAGGCCGGCCAGTTGCCGGCTTAGGCTCTCCGGAGTAGTCCCCAGATAGGACGCCAGCTGTTTTTTGTTCATCGGCACACAGACCTTTCTATTGCCTTTCGTTACAGCACCTTTTTTCGTAGTTCCACTGTGTACCAGATAACGGGAGATACGACTCCGCACGCTTTCTGTGGTAATCCAGGTCGCCTGTTGTTCCGACGTCGCCAATCGTTCCGCCATCTCCGTCAAAAAGTTCAGCAACAGAACGGGAGACCGGACCAGAATATCGCGAAAGTCATCGAACTGAATCATACAGATATCCGAGTCTTCCATTACTTCGGCGTATGCTTCGTAGTTGTCCTTCTTGAACAACGCCAGTTCACCGGCAAAATCTCCAGGTCGGAGAATCCGGATAAGCTGTTCTTTCCCCGTATTGGCCAGTCTGTACACACGCACCAGACCACGATGGACAACGTACAGGAACTGCGCCGGTTCACCCACACGGTAGAGCAATTTCCCTTTTCGGAAAAAGCGGTACCGGATAATAGACTGCATCGTCCCGAGTTGTTCCGGTTCGATTCCCCGGAACAAGGGAACCGCCCGCAAACAGAAGTCCACCTGCTCTGATTTCGAAGGTCCTTTATGCATCATTTTCGGATCCGTCGTGTTCAACTGCCTTTCACCCCTAAAAAATTACGCAAAAACCACAAGTAAAAGCAATCTTCTCGACAACCCTTGATCTAAATCAAGGGCCCCACTTTTTTTTATCCGTACCGTTGTCACAGCAACACGGTGGTAGAAGAACATGGAATTTGATTTTACAGATGAACAGATAATGCTCCGAAAGATGTTGCGAGAGTTCACGAAGAATGAAGTAACACCACGGATGAAAGAGATGGATGAGAACGGTTTCTCCGAGGACCTTTTCAAAATAATGGCCGCGACCGGAATCAACGACCTGGCGGTGCCCGAAAAGTACGGCGGGGCCGGGTATGACTACGTCACTCAGGCCATGGCAATCTACGAACTGTCCAAAGGAAGCCCCAGTATCGGGATTATCCTGGACGCCCACTGGAAAGTCGTAGCCCAGATCGTAAAATACGGTTCCGAAGAAATAAAACAGAGATATCTGCCCCGGGCAAAAGATGAACTCTTCGCCTTTTGTATCACCGAACCGGCAGGAGGTTCGACGATCGAAAGCAACCGGACTACTGCCGTGAGAACCGGTGATGACTGGGTATTAAATGGAACCAAATCGTGGATTACCAACGGCGGCAGAGCCTCTGTCTACGTGATACTGGCGATTACCGATAAAGAACAAGGCCTGGATGGACGGACTACCCTGATAGCGGATACCGACTCACCCGGTTTCTCGTTAGGAAAACTGGAAAGCACCATGGGAATGCGGGGATGTCCAATTGGAGAGGCCATCATGGAAGACTGCCTCATCCCCGATTCCGATCGGCTTGGTGAGGTTAACAACGGCATCGAAATCGCCCATGAGGCCCATGACACAGCCCGGATTTTCATGGGGGCCATTGCGGCGGCCATCCAGAAAACAGCGTTGGAGTTATCGGTAGAGTACGCAAAAGAACGTTTGGTATACGGAAAACCGATTGCTGACTTACAGGCCATCCAGTTCAAGATCGCCGAGATGGCAATGGGTCTCCTGTCTACCAAACTGATCGTCTACCAATCTGCCTATATGAAAGACCACGATCAGCCACACACCAGAGAAGCCGCCACTGCCAAAGCGTTCGGCAGCCAGTTGGCTCTCCGTGCCGCCGACCACGCTATCCAGATCTTTGGCGGATATGGCTACAGTCGAGAATACCCGGTCGAGCACCTGTGGCGAGATGCCAAATCCCTGCAAATTGCCGAAGGGTCGTTGGAAAAGCTCCATATCGACATAGCCAATGTCGCGCTATCTGAGGAAGCGAGAGAATAACCATGAAAATTGTAGTGTGCGTAAAACAGATACCCCTTTCAAATACCGTCAAAATTGACCCACAGACTCACAACATGGTTCGAGACGATGAAGAAGGACGGATGAACCCCTTCGACCGCAATGCCGTGGAAGAGGCGCTGCACCTGAAAGAAACCCATGGGGCAGAGGTAATTGCCATGAGCATGGGCCCTCCAATCTTCACCAGCACCCTCCGCGAGGCGTTGAGCATGGGCTGTGACGACGCGGTGTTGCTGAGTTCCCGCGCCTTTGGCGGGGCCGATACGCTGGCTACCGGATACACCCTGAGCCAGGCCATCAAAAAAATCGGAAATGTCGACCTGATCCTTTTTGGCCGACAGGCCGTTGACGCCGATACCGGACAGGTCGGTCCGATCGTCGCCGAGTTTCTGGGGATTCCCCAAGTCACGTTTGTCTCCAGCATGAATGTGATAAACGAGTCGGAAATTGAGGTAACCCGGTTTTACGATGATGAAGAAGAAATTGTCGAAACCACCTTTCCCCTCGTCGCTACCGTCCGGAGCGAGCTGAACACACCCCGGTATACCACTCCGCTGGGTATTCGCCGCGCTTTTCGAAAGGAAATTTCCGTCTACAATGAAACGGACATCAAGTGTGATCCAAGCCGGATCGGCATGAGAGGATCACCGACAGTGGTCACCGACACATTCATACCAAAAAAAGCGGGGCGCAACATGCATCAGTTAAACACCAATGCCGAAAAAGCGGCCCGAGAACTGGTTTCCATCCTTCGTGACCGAAAATTACTGTAGCAAGGACCTCAAAGGAGGCGTCATGAACAGAGAAAACGCAACAGGAATCTGGGTGTTTGCAGAAACCCGAGACGACAAGTTGGAAAGCACCGTACCTGAACTGCTGGCGGTGTCTCGCGACCTGTCTAAAGTTACCGGAGAAAAGGTAACCGCAGTCCTGCTGGAGCGCCAAGACCTGGACCTGGCGCCGGCCCTGATCGAATACGGAGCGGATGTCGTACTGGAAGTGCGCAGCGATATCCTGGGCGACTTTGATCCCGTTCTCTACAAAGATGCCCTGGCCCAACTGGTCGAAAAGTACAACCCGAATATCTTCCTCTTTGGAGCCACCCATAAAGGAAGAGCCCTGGCACCCCGACTGCAGGCCAGGTTACAGACCGGTCTTACCGCCGACTGCCTGGAACTCGTCATAGACGACACCGGTCTCCTGGTCCAGACAAAACCCTCATACGGAGACAATTTGATGTGCACCATAACCTGTCCGGAAGCGCGTCCTCAAATGGCAACAGTCCGGCCAAATGTCTTTCACCCGCTACCTCGAAACCACGAAAATGCGGGGACAGTTGTTTCAGAAGAACTTTCCCTTGAACCGAATGAAAACTATCGGGTCGTCAAGAAAACCCGGGTCCCCGCTCAGGTCTCTTCTATCGGAAATGCCGACAAAATTGTTTCTATCGGCCGGGGAATCGGCGCCAGAACAAACCTCACCCAAGTCCAGCTGCTGGCGGAGCGACTGCACGCCGGTATAGGAGTCACCCGTCCGTTGGCAGATAACGGGTGGTTCTCCCACGACGAACAGATCGGCCAGAGCGGTATCACCGTCCAGCCGCGGCTGCTCTTGAATCTGGGTATTTCCGGCGCCGTTCAGTATAAGGCGGGGATGAAGAACTCAGGAGTTGTCGTGTCGGTCAACCGAGACATCGACGCACCCATTTTCTCGGTTTCCAACTACGGCTACGTTGGAGACGTCAACGAGTTTGTTCAAGCACTGCTTGCCGAATGCAGCAATCTGGAATAATCAGGAATCGCCGAAGTACCACTAGTTTTGTAATTCGCGCTACTATATAGTACCATTTATAAATAAAGAGTGTTCGTAAAACCGAACGGTCTCGATTCGTCGTGCCCTCGCCGTACGACCTTTTCAGGTCATAACAGGAGTCGAAACAATGACAGTACCAACTAACCACCCATCATCACCGGAGTTTCAGATTGCCTATGGACCGGTCCCGTCCCGAAGACTCGGCCGTTCTCTCGGGATCAACAACATCCCACCCAAGTACTGCAGTTACGCCTGTTCCTACTGTCAACTGGGACCCACTATCCGCATACAGACCCACCGGTCCACCTTTTACCCCGCCGAGGCAGTTATAGACGCAATTCAAAATAAAGTGGACGCCGTCAGAAACGCCGGTGAGACGATCGACTACATCACCTTCGTCCCCGATGGAGAACCTACCCTGGACATCGATCTGGGACGGGAAATCCGGGGCCTGAAACATATGGGAATCAAGATCGCCGTGATCACCAACAGTTCTCTCATCTGGGACGAAAAGGTCAGGGACGAACTGTCCGAGGCCGACTGGGTCTCTCTCAAGGTAGATGCCGTGGACCGTACCATCTGGCGAACCGTCGACCACCCGGCCCGGGACTTGGTCCTTGACCGTATTCTTGAAGGGGCCGACACCTTTAGCCGGACCTTTCCCGGCACACTGGTAACCGAAACGATGCTGGTGGCCGACGTCAACACCGGCCCGGACCACTTGGCGGCTCTTGCCTCTTATATCAGCGGCCTGACACCGGAAACGGCCTTTCTCTCCGTACCCACCCGGCCACCGGCGCAACGGTCCGTCCGTCCACCGGATGAGGCTGAGACAAACTGCGCCTTTCAGGCCTTCAGTTCGGTCATACCCCACGTGGAATGCCTCCTTGGATACGAAGGGAACGCCTTCGCGTCGACCGGCAGCGCCGAAGACGACCTTTTAAGCATCACCGCAGTCCACCCTATGCGAGAAGACGCGGTCGAAACCCTGCTGCAGCGGA
>JBAYPC010000083.1:0-9095 GCA_041677905.1 Alkalispirochaeta sp.
ATTCGCAACGGACGCATTCGGTTTTTCACGGGTAGCCCGGTCATGACGATCTATTATCCCCCGGATTGGCGGTGGGTCAATGATTTTCGTCGGCCCGGTAGCGTGTCAGTCTTTACCGCGAACCTTCCGAACCGTGGCATCCCTGCTTTCTACGCTCTGGGGCACCGAACTGGAGGCGCCCAGCTCCTGCAGACGGCGTACCCCGGGAAGCACTCGGTGTTCATAGGACCCGGCGGCGTCGTTAAACCGGTCGACCGCCTGTCCCAAAGAGGCTCCCAACCGGTTGAGATGGTCCGAAAAGGGAACCAGACGGTTCAAAAGCTCCTTGCCCGTTTCGGCAATCGCGTCGGCATTCCGGGACAGTTCAATCTGCATCCACCCGTAGGCCACCACCCGCAGGAGGGCAAGAAAACTGGCCGGTGCTGCTACAATGACCCGGTTGGCGAGGGCGTATTCCAGAAGTTCCGGGTCGTTGGTAAAGGCCGATGCCAGGCCGCTTTCATAGGGCACAAGCATGACCACAAACTCCGGCGCCCGGGGAAACTGGCTCCAATACGCTTTCTGTGACAGTGCCTGGACGTGACCTCGCAGTGCTCTCGCGTGCCGCCGGGCCGCCTCTTTCGCCAGCTCGGGAGTCTGAGCTTCCTGGGAATCCAGGTAGGCCGACATCGGCGCCTTGGCATCCACCGGGACGATTGCATCCGACGGTAAATGGATCACCATGTCGGGCCGCCCGGCAGCACCTGTGCCGGCGGCACTCTTCTGTTCCTCAAAATCAACGTGTTCAACCATACCGGCCATTTCGACCAGCCGACGCAGCTGCACCTCTCCCCAGCGCCCGCGAACGTTGGGAGCCCGTAACGCCTGGTCCAGAGACGTCGTCGCCGTCTGCAGATTCCGGTACTGTTCGCTGATCATCCTGACCTGTTCAACCACCCCCTGGTAGGCGCCCTCCCGTTTCTCCTCCATCGTCCGGACGTGACGGTCCAGTTTCTGCAACTCCGAGTTGAGGGGCGTCAGGAGATTCTGCAACTGTTCGCGGTTCTGTTCAGTGAGGACGTGGGTTGTCTGCCGCAGCGTCCGGGACGCCAGCGCTTCAAAAGTCTCCCGGAGCGTCCTGTCTGCTTCAGTGAGCCAGGAAAGACGCTCCCCGTCGGCGACACTTTTACTCTCAGCCTGCGCCGCTTTCACCGAAAGTTCTTCGGCTCGTCGCCGCTCACCGTCCCGCTCCGCGGACAACTCGGCCAGGCGTCCCTCCAGGGTGCTGATTCGGGTTGCGTCGGAGCCGCGTCGGCGGCTGTCCAGACTGCGAGTAAGGATAAAGGTGACCGCCGCCGTGAGGACGACGGCCACTATAACCAGGGGAGTGGCCCCCGGAGGAAGGAATACGGCCTGCATAACGGAAGCATACCGTGATAACCCGGCGGACCTCTACCTCCCGACTCCATCTCCCGAGCCTGCCTCGGGTCCGTATCGCCCGGCCCTACGCCGTGACTTGGGCCGGATATCCCGCCGGCTCAAGAACGGTGTTTACCGTATCCAAGTCCGGCGCGTCGTCACCGGTGTACTCGATGACCACCTCTTTCGATTTCGCCGAGGCCTTCACCTTTTTCACATTCGGGAGTTCACTTAACGCCGCCGTCACCTTGGCTTCACAATGGCCGCAGGTCATGTCCTCAACCCGGTAGGATACTTTTTTTCCTGATCCGAAAAGTCCCATATCTATCATCTCCTTTGTTTTTGTTTGTTCTACAGGATCCACCCCGGCGGGTTTACCGATCCGGGCAAGAATCCGTTTCAAGTGCAGTGAGTTCGTCACCACCGTGATGGAACTGAACGCCATGGCAATTTCAGCAACCACCGGGTGTAACAACCCGGCCACCGCCAGGGGAATGGCCACGATGTTGTAAAAGAAGGCCCAGAAAAGATTCGTTTGAATCTTGCGAAAGGTCCGCCGGGATATCTCAACCGCCCGGGGAATCATCTCAAGGCTGGAGCTCATCAACGTTATATCCGCCGATTCAATCGCGATATCCGTTCCGGTCCCGATGGCAATACCCACGTTGGCCTGCTTCAGAGCCGGGGCGTCGTTGATCCCGTCTCCAACCATGGCTACCACCTTGCCTTCTCCCTGAAGCTGCCGGACCGCATCGATTTTCTGTTCCGGCAGAAGCTCCGCAAAGACGTCATCAATCCCGGCGGTCCGGGCAATCGCGTGAGCCGCCGCCTCCGAATCTCCGGTCAGCATGGCCGTTCTCAGACCCTGGGTGTGCAGGGTTCGGATAGCCGCCGCCGCGTCAGTTTTGATCGTATCGGAAAGGGCGTACAGCGCCGTCATCTCGCCGTCCACAGCGGTACCGACCACGGTCATCCCATCGGCCCTCCACGCTGCGACGTGTTCGCGCTGACCATCGTCCAGGGACGCCCCTTCAGATTCCAGCCACCGGACGCTTCCCACCCGGGCCGTCACCGGTTCGTGCCCGTTGCTGCTTCCGCCCCTTTCAGGCCGTTCCAGAACAGCCGTAATACCGTGGCCGGGGCTTGCCTGACTCGATTGAACGACCCACTCGCTTTGCGGTACCCCGACAGCTGTTTCCGGTTCCGACAGACCCGGACCAGACGCGTCCGGGTCCGACAGATAGGTCACAAGGGCCCGAGCCAGAGGGTGTTCACTCCCCTCTTCGACCGCACGGGTCATACCGTGCTCCGTGCCGATGCTGTGAAGCACTTCCGGGCGCCCGACGGTGAGGGTACCGGTCTTGTCAAAAACGACGACATCGATATCCCGAGCCGTCTGAATCGCCTCACCGTTACGGATGAGAATACCCCGTTCCGCCCCAAAACCCATGCCGACCATAAGAGCCGTCGGTGTTGCCAGACCGAGAGCACAGGGACAGGCGATCACCAGAGTCGCAATGGCCGCCGACAGCGGTCTGGACAGATCGCCCGGTCCGACAATAAACGCCCAGACGACAAAGGTCAGGACCGACAGAACCAGAATTGCCGGGACAAACACCGCAGTGACCCGGTCCGCCAGCTCCTGCACGGGAACTCGGGACGCCTGGGCTTCTTCCACCATGTCGATAATCCGGGAGAGAAAGGTATCTTCCCCGGTCTTTTCGATAGTCACCTCAATGGTGCCCATCTGGTTTATCGTACCGCCCACGACCTCACTGCCCACGCCCTTGTCGGAGGGTACGGACTCACCGGTGACGATAGACTCGTCAATGCTGGTACTGCCCCGGACGATCCTGCCGTCGGCGGGAACCTTTTCTCCAGGCCTGACACGGACCACATCCCCGATACCCAGTTCGGCCACATCTATAACGGACTCACTGCCGTCGGCACCTAAACGGGTGGCCTGTTTTGCCCCCATCTCCAGCAACTGCTGAATGGCCGAGCTGGCCTGACCCGTCGCTTTCGCCTTGATGTACGACCCGATGTAGTTGATCGCCACGACCATTGCACCGACGGAGGTGAAGTTCTCGATGGACACCCCGAAAAGGCGCAGTATTCCCGTTGAAAACGCAGCAATAGCCCCGATACCGATCAACGAGTCCATGGTGAATGAAAAAGTGCGGAAGGAGTTGAACGTACTGCGTATCACCGGAAAACCAATTCCGAAAATAACCACACCGGCGACGACCAACGGAACAACCGCCGCCGCCACCGGACCGGGCAGAAGCTCAATACCCCAGATCATGTGCAGCAGCATCTGTACCATCAGGGGTACCGTCAGAATCCAGGACCAGACCATTCGACGAAACTCCCGGGCTACGTGTTCACTTGCCTGGGCCCGCTTGTCGTCGGCGTCCACCACGGCGTACCCCGCGTCGGTAACTGCTTTTTTCAGAATCTGCCGCGTTTCCTCGGTATCAGCCGTTTCATCGGAAAACTGCAGCAGCGCCTTCTTACCGGCGAAGTTCACCTGGGCAACTTCAACCTGTGGGACCTTGCCCAACGCCTTTTCTACCGCCGCCGCGCAGGAGGTGCAGGTCATACCTTCTATATGTAACTGGATGTTCTTGCTCATTATAAAAACCTACCTGGTTACAATGTGACAGCGATTTTTCACTTCGTCAAGGACCCCCCCGGGGTGGGGTAGCCAAATAGCACCATATTTGGTATCATTCCCGCTATGGAACAGACAACAATTACTCCAAACGTGACAGGGTATGCCCGAAGCAGCGGCCCCCACGGTATCAACCAGGACGCACTCACCCGGCTGAAAAGCATCGAAGGCCAGGTCCGGGGAATCCAGAAGATGATCGAGAATGAACGGTACTGCATGGAGATCGTCGACCAGATATCCGCAATTCGGGCGGCCCTCGCCAAAGTAAGCGAGTCGGTTCTCCGGCGACACATCGAAACGTGCGTCGTCGAAGATCTCCGGGACGGTTCTCCGGAACAACAGGATCAGGTAATCCAGGAACTCATGGACGCCATTGCAAAACGTGTTCGATAACCGGCAAGGGTGATACAATTGCGCTCATGAAGCACAGACGATTCACCGTGAAGATTCCAGGCGCCCTCTTTCTCCTGCTTATGGTCCTGCCTTTGGTGCCGACCGTTGCCCAGGACGGCCTGCCCCTGCGGCAAGTTACCCTTTTTACCAGCGGTGTAGCAGAGTTTGTCCACCACGGGACCGTCGGAGATGACGGTACGGTGAACATTTCTATCCCCCGGGACCGTATGGCCGATGTAGTCCGGTCTCTTACCGTTATCGGAACCGATGGGAACCCCGTCCGGGACATCACCTTTCCGGCAGGAGAAGACCCCCACCGCCTTTTGGGCCGCTTCCGATTGGATCTGAACGACGTATTCGACATGGTCGCCCTGGTAAACCAGGCCCGGGGAGCCGCGGTGACGCTGGAATACCGCACCGGCAAGACGGTGAACGGAACGGTTGTAGGAGCCTGGCAGAGTACCGACGATACCTCTGCAAGCCGGATTCTTCTCCAGTCCGACGGTAAGGCTATTACGGTATCCGTCGCCGAACTTTCGGGCTTGCGTTTTACCGATCCTGCGCTGCAACGGGAGTTTACCGACGCTGTGTCGGTTTTAAATGGTACGGCCGGTCCTCAGGCGCCCCAGACGTTGACGATCCGCATGGCCGGCCGGACCAAAAACGAAGACGTCACCATCCGTTATCTCAGTGAATCACCGGTATGGCGCACCAGTTACCGTGGTGTATTCGATAATAGCCGTCTTCTCTTGCAGGGATGGGCCCACATCGACAACACCGGTACGACAAATTGGGAAGAGGTAACCCTCGCCCTGGTCTCGGCCAGTCCCGTGACCTACCTGGTAGACCTGTACCATCCCCTTTACGCCCAACGGTCCCGAGCAGAAAACGGCCGTCTGACTGCGAAGGCCTATGCACCGGCTCCTGCACCGGTACCGGAACTGTCACGCAGCCGCGCCGAGGGTTTTATCACCGACCTGGACCAAGGCTCGGTCCAGATCAACACGACCGAACAAGAACTGGTGGCGGGACTCGCCTTTACCTTCTCCGACCCCGTCTCTATTCCCCGGGGACAATCGGCGATGGTGCCGATCGTGAATCGGCACTTTTCTGCCGAACTGGTTCGCTCCTATGACTCACGGCGGGATTCAGAACACCCCCGCCTGGCTGTCTCTTTTAGAAATGAGAGCGGGCGTCAACTTCCCGGGGGCATTGTCACCGTCTATGACGGCAACCGGTACGCCGGGGACGCGGTTCTGCCGGTCCTCTTTGACGGTGGCCAGGCCACCCTCCCCTACGCCGTCGACCTGACCCACACCATCCGCAGGCAAACCGACACGACACCGGAAGAGCTGCGGCAAGTCACCGTTGTGGATGGAACACTGGTTGAAGAGCACCGCTTACGACGAACCACCGGTTACACGGTAACTACGCCGGGGAGCGGCACGGCCGCTCCAGCCCGAACCGAGCCCGTTCGCATTACCCACGACATACCATCCGGCTGGACTATCATCTCGCCCCGACCGGTCCGGTCGGACGGTCGGGAACACGAGTTTCTCACAACCGGCGGCCGTCTCACCGTCGTGGAAGAGCGGCTGCGGCAACAGCGGATCGCCCTCACCTCGGCCGACCGGGAGCAGCTAATTGCCTACAGTTCAAATCGCCTGATAGACCCGACTGTTCGACGGATCATCCAGAACGTCATTGAGCTTCGCAGCCAGCTGGAGACCCATCGCCGGGCAAGAGAGAACGCCGAACAGGCCGTTGCCGCCATCGTTTCTGATCAGACGCGGATACGGGAAAACATGCAGCCCCTTGAACGGGAATCTACGCTCTACCGCCGCTACCTGCGGGAGCTGGAGATGCAGGAAAACCGGTTGGGTCTGCTCCGCGCCGAACTGGAAGACGCTCGCTCCCAGGAAAAGACAGCCGAAGATGCCCTGCGGGAGTACCTCCGCACCCTCTAGACACCCTTTTGGTCAGCCGGCTTTTCTTTAGCCAGTTTTTCTTCGGCCGGCTACTCTTCATCCAGGAGTTCTTTGAGATGGCGGGGCATATCCGCCATCCCTTCATCACTCTCCCTGCGTCGCCCCTTCTGCAGGTACATCTCAGCATCGACCCGCTCGATAATGTCGTCCACCGAGTCCTCATCAGCTTCGTACAGACCGACTGTCAGAGAAACGGTCGGTGTATTCCCACGGTTGTACTCGTCAATCTCGGCCAGAATACGATTCCGGACGCGTTCCGCCGCAGCCTGGTTCGAATCCGGAAGCAGGATGAGAAATTCGTCGCCCCCATAGCGGGCGACGACATCTACCTTTCGGACCGACCGGGTAATGATAGCCGCTACCGCCTGTAGTATCCGGTCACCGGCAGCGTGCCCGTACGTATCGTTTGTCGCCTTGAAATCGTCAAGGTCAACCATAATCACACTGAACCGCGTCTTGTGTCGTTTTACCCGACCCTTCTCCCGCTCCAGCTGCCGGGCGATAACCCTCCGGTTAAAGACATTGGTAAGCGGGTCTACCGCAGCCACCCGCCTCAACACCTTGATGTAGTAGGCCCGTTCAATGGCGATCGCCGCAAAATCGGCGATTGTGGTCAACATCTTCAGTTCCAGGGCGGAAAAAGAACTACCGTCGATTTTGTTTACCAGCTCGATGACCCCGAAAACTTCCCCCCGGGTAATAAGGGGCACCCCGATAATCGATTGAGTCTTAAAACCGGACGCCGCATCAAAGGAACCGTCAAAGCGCGGGTCCTTGGAGACATCCGAAACTATGACCGGCGACGCGTTTTCCGCAATCCAGCCGGCAATTCCGCGGCCCTTTGGAATAGTCCGGCCCTTCAGGGCGTCGGAGGCACTCCCGGTGACGACTTCAAACGTCAGTTCACCGGTCGACCGGTTACGGAGAAGGAGAGACCAGTGTTCCGGGGCAAAAACCTGTCCAATATGGTTCATCACGGCACCCAACGTCTCTTTAAGCGTTCGGGCCGATGCAATAGCGGTTCCGATTTCGGCAAAGAAACTGAGTTTGACCAGATCATCAATCCCGGAGGGGCGAGCGACAGAATTGGACAGGCGACTATTCATACTCGAGAGTTTGGCGGACCATCGGGATCAATGCAAGTCCGACAGACAGACATCCACCACTCGCCATGGCAGCAGCGCACACTCCCGTCGCCGGGGATTACCCTGTAGCGGAGCAAACACCGTCACATCCTCCGGAACAGCGCCATCATCCTGGCCGTCTTGAAGAATTTCGGGATCTCCACAGATGAACCCATCGACCGCAGCGGCGGTACTACGAGCCTCGTCCACCGTCATACCCGGCAGCAGCTCGTCCATCAACGCCGTAGACGCCGTACAGATTGCACATCCCCGGACGCGAAAGGAACTCTCGGTAATACGACCCTCCGAAAGGGTCAGCCGTATTTCCACCTCATCCCCGCACAGCGGATTTCGCAGCGTCTCCCGGCACGTGTAGGACTCATGGAGAACCCCATTTTTGTCTGAACGGGCCCAGGAAAGAACTGCGTCACGAAAGACATCTTCATCCACACCGTCAAGGATACTTAATCTTCGGCGTGTCAACAACAGCACGGTTGCGGCCCCGTTCCTTTGCCAGATAGAGATTCCTGTCCGCCCGTTTGTTCCAGGTTCCGGCCGAGTCGTCGTCTCGGAGTACCGCCGCCCCGACAGACGCGGTAACCGGTATCCCCTTCGCGCTCAAGGACGTTGCAATTATGCTCACCAGGTTCTCCGCCAGCCGCCGCAGCCCCTCCGCATCCATATCCGTACAGAGGACGATAAACTCATCCCCACCGTACCGAAACGCCCGGTCTTCAGCCCTGGTGTGAGAGGCAATTAACCCCGCCAGGTCCCTCAGCACTGTGTCTCCCGCGGCGTGCCCCGCCTGGTCGTTTATCTCCTTGAAGTTGTCCAGATCGAGTATTATCAGCCCGCTGGACGCTCCCCGGCGGTCTCGAAGGGCAATGGCGATCTTCAACTCTTCGTCCAGAGTTCGACGGTTGTACAGCCCTGTCAGGGGATCCCGAGTCGCCCATTGGACAAGTTGCTCCCTCTGCTTGTTGGCCTGCCTGGCAAAGAAGAAACTGAAGACACCGGATGTTACACCGCTGGCCAGAAAAATTGCCATCTGTACGTTCGACAGAAAAATACTTCCCGGATTCCACAGTGATTTAAGAAAGAAGTACCCGAGAGCTGCCCCCGTCAGGACCAATCCGACAATCGGTGACACCAGGTAAAAGACAAACAGAATCACCGGGAACAGCCAGAACGTTCCGTCCAGCCCCAAAAATTCAGTGACAACAATTAACCCAACCGTAAGAAGAGCCGAAATCACCAACGCCGGAATACGGACCTTTCCTGTGACAAAGGCGTATAGACCCGTCCCGGCGGTAACAGACACCAGGAGAAAATCGACGGCCGCCACAAGCGTGAATCCGGTGATCAGACGAAACACCGCAAATGGGGTGACCGCCAGGACGGTAATAACGGAGACAAGGAGTAAAAGGGATAGCTGGTGGTTGCCGGTGACGCGTTCTCTTAGTGGTATTAGCGGTATTTGTAAAACCAGACGACATTTTTTCATAATAGACGTCCTCA
>JBAYPC010000084.1:0-8989 GCA_041677905.1 Alkalispirochaeta sp.
GCTGAAATGGGGGCGGCCGAGAAAAAGCATGACCAGGGCAAGGACGAGTCCGGCCAGGAGGAAGCGGATTCCCATGTACGGAATGGGGCCAATTTGGTCCAGAACGATCTTGGTGGCGACAAATGAGATGCCCCAGAAAACCATGGTGGTCACCATGGCGAGTTGAACGAGCAGTGGGTGTGGTTTCACACGGGTGAGTGTATCGCCCGGGGTCGGGGTGAAACAAGGGTAGGCTCAGGCCGTTTTGTCGATCTCGTTTTGCATGACCCGTTTGATAAACCCGTACAGTTTTTCCCGGGCTTTGCTGTCGGTGATGGGGTCAAACATGATGACGCTTACCGTGCCCCGGGAGGTACTGCGAGTTCCCCGGAGGGTTCCCGAAGTCTGTGTCACGCTGCCCCAGAGACGCAGCTGAATATCGTTAAAATACGTTCCGACGCTGTACTCTTCTTTGAGAAGACAGGCCGTGCCGGCCTCACTGATGTCTACAATCTGGCCGACCACGGACCGTTCGCCAAGGTTTATGTTCAGAGTTGCCTTGTCGGGAGGTGCCTTTACTCGGACGAATTTCCGGTCTCCCCGCGCTTCTACCGCGTCCAGGGCGCGCATTATAATACGGGCGCTCTTCGCAAAACCGATGTGAAGGGTAAGGTATCCACCGGTTGTCCCGATTTCCATAAGGTAGTGCTGGGCCAATTCACGGTTCTCGTTGTAGGACAGGATGCCAACTTCAGCACCGTGCTGGTTTTTGGTGTTGATAACGTCTTGTACGATCTGTTCGAGGGTCTCTGGAGGTAACCTGGAGTCCAGGTTGAAATAGACTACTGACTGGGGGAAAGCCTTTAAGACCCTTGGAATGGTCCGTATGTCTTTGACCACTCCTGCTTCGTACTGGGCGGTCACCAAAAAGTGAATCATCTGTTCCTGGATCACGCTGGGAGGATCTACAAACAGTACACGACGGCCGCCGGGTCTGTTCACGACGTATGCCTCATTGTGTAACGCATGGTGTGTCCCTCATAGCTTATGCCTCATAGCGATGAGTATAGTGATTTAGTCATATAAAATTCTACCGGTGACCGGGATTGGCCGTTGTGATAGTGTCGGATCATGGTCTATAGCCGGACGAATGGTCAGCGTAAAAAGACCCATTCTGTTGGGGTGGAGAGGTCCGGGGCGTAGGCATATCCGTCGGCGTTGTACGCTTTCAGAGGTTCTACCGTGTCGACGGCATTTTCCAGGATGAACCGGGCCATTCTGCCGCGTTGCTGTTTGGCGTAGGCACCGATGACTCGCGGACCGTTTTTGCGCTGATCTTTGAAAAGGGGCGTGATGACGGTGTATCCCCGGGTACCAAGATTACCGGTGAGACGACGAGATTTTATCGCTTTGAAGTACTCCTGTGAGGCCAAGTTCAGCAGGATTGGGTTTTTTGCGTCGGCCAGTTCTCGGGAAACTGTGTCGGTGATCGTTGTTCCCCAGTAGTCGTACAGGGTGGATCCATGTTCGGTGGTCAGTCTTGTTCCCATCTCCAGTCGGTGTGGCATGATGAGATCCAGCGGCCTGAGGTATCCATAGAGTCCCGAGAGAATCCGCAGATGGTCCTGGGCGAATGTGATTGCTTCGGTGTTCAGGGTGCTCGCATCAAGCCCGTTATACACGTCACCGCTAAAGGCAAAGAGCGACTGCCGCGCTTCTTCCTGTGTATGGGGTGTGTGGGGCGTGTGGGGCGTATGGCGGCTTTTCTTCCACCGTTTGTTTCGTTGGGCGTTCAGGGTGCTCAGAGAGTCGCTGATCTTCATCAGCTTGCCCAGTTCCGATGGGCCCAGCTGTTTCAGAGATTCCATAACCTCCGATGCGTGGTCGAGAAGGGCCGGTACGGTTGAACGGTCTGTGGGCACGGGCGATTCAAAGTCAAGGGTTTTTGCCGGTGAGAGAACTGTGATCACGGTTACGCTCCAGGTCGATATGCTTCAGTAGTTGTGCGAGGGAGTCGGCTTCGTTGGTTCTGTACAGGACGTCGCCGTGCAGGCCCAGGGCCACTACCGCAAAATCAGTGGTACCGATTCCCAGTTTGTTCGCTATCGTATCAAGATCATATCTTCCCGGTCCGACGTCAACCGTCTTGATGTTTCGGCTCTCAATTCGGTCCCATTCAGTCGACAGGGCGAGGTTAAACGAAAATGCCCGGGGTTCATCACTGCTGCGGTAGAACACGACGATAACGGGGCACACCCCCTGGTACTGTTCGAGTGCAAGGGCGGGAGACGGAAGAGATGTCACCGGCAGGGAGACAAATACCAGAAATACCAGCGAAAGGGATATCGGCAGGACGAACCGATGTATCTGTTTCATACCGATGTCTATCGGCATGTGGAGCGGCTACATATAGCGGGGCGCCTACATATAGGGGCCTTCGTAGGTCTCTGGAACATTTGCAATCTGGGTGACCACTTCCTTGATACCTTCGGTTTCAGATGCGATCGCAATACACCGTTTGGTGTCGGTATCAACGCCGACTGCTCCGCCGATAGTGGCCACTCCGTCACTCACATCTACTGTGGCGAATCGAAGGGGAATCTGTTCTTCAAAGAGAATTCTGGTGAGAATTCGCTGGGCTGTTGCCATATCGGCGATACGACGAGACGTTTCCTGGCCGGTTGAACGAAATTCCGGCGCTTCAACGACGGCGCGAATGCTCTCGGCCACCGCTTTGACGGGCAGTTTGTCCGTGTTAAAAACCATGTCGTACAGTTCCGGTGAACTCCAGTCCGTGTTAAAGAAGACACGGTAGTATCCCGACCGGTTTTGGTCGCTTTGCCGCACCAGTTTGCGGGCATGCTGTTCTGCGCACTCGTGCTGTTTCATGATTCTGCCGATCCGCACCTCTTCCGAAGCTGTAATGCGGACGTGCAGCACACCGGGAATGCCCGATAGAAAGACCGGTGCCCCCCGGCCGATGATGACATGGTCCCCTTCACGGACTGTGTCCAACATACACGCTTTCAGGTAGTGGTAGTAACGATCCCGGTCAAGGGAGAAGAGGTCCCAGAACGACGGTTTTTTTTCGTCGTACTTTTCTACGCTTTGTTGTGGAATTCCATGTCTGATCAGTTCTTTTTCCAGGGACGTCCGGTCGACGTGCCGTAATCCGAGTGTTTTGGCGACCAGCTCGGTGATCTCTTCGCCGTAGCTGCCGCTCTCGCGCGAAATGGTTATTAGGGTCATGACAATCTCCTTCCCGCCTCTTGAGGGCGCTTTTGGTATGCCCATGGCCAGTCTGGTTAAAGTGTACTCTCAGCGCCTGATTTTTTCAAATGACACCGGGTGGGTGACGATACTTCGTACTCCGACGGGACAGTTTTCTATGGTCATCTCGGCATCGAGAAGTTCTAATGCCCGGATGACGTTTATCATCCCCAGGCCGGTACCGCCTGGTTTGAACGACCGCCCCCGGAGGAAGTAGCCGCTTTTTCGTACATCGATCGGTTTACCCGGTTTGACGTCCCATGGTAGCTGCCGCCCCCGGTGTTCAACGGAAATACGGACGTGTGTGTCCAGCTGTTCAGTGGTAATCCACACTTTTCGCTCGGCAAAACCGTCGGTCGCTTCCACGGAGTTCTTGATGATGTTCTCCAGGATGACCATGATCGCGTTCCGCCGAGTTGTGATGTACTGGTTCTGCGGAGTATCCAGCTGGAAGTCGATTTTATGTTTCAGGTCCCGGTTTACCTCAACGAAGTAATAGACAACCCGCCGCAACATCTCTGCCAGGTCGATCTCTTCCAGTTCCGAATGGTCTCCCGCCGTTGCTACGTAGAGGACCGACTGAATCCGGTCGTTCAGGCGTTCCCCGTAGTAAGAGAGTTTTTCCGCCGTTTCGGTATTCCCGGAAAGGCGCTCGATCGTCGCCAGAGCGTAAATACCGGAGACGTCACCCTTGAAATCGTGAACCAGACCGGCCACATTGGTGCCGAGTTCGGCAAAGGGCTGCAGTTCACTTGCCTGGGCGGTGAGTACGTCCCGTTGTTTCTTCAATGACAGAGTTTCTTCTTCAAAGATGATGAACAGCAGACCCAGATAGACAACCATGAAGTTGAGCAGGTTTACCCGCTGCAGCATGGTGAACCCGTGAATCATCCCCGCCGCAACGACCGTTGCTCCGGTAATGATGACAACTGAGAAGAGGACCTGTACCGTCCTGCGGCCGAACAGCGTCATCTTGCAGGCCGCAGCAAGACCAATTGACAGAAGGATAAAAGGCGTCAACGTGGACGGATCGTCGTTTGTCCAGACAGAAATGAGCGAAAGTAGGATCAGCAGGGTGACCTGAAAATAGCGGATCACAACGTTGTCGGCCTGGGCGAGCAGGAGAAACGCAACTACCGCAACTGCCGAGGCGATACCGAAGGGATCGGCGAAGCCGCTGTAGTCTATGAGGTGCTGGACGGTGTTGAGGAAAAAAAAGAAGGCAAAGAAGTAACTGATTTTTTGCGAGAGTCCAATGCTGTAGAATTTATTGCTCAGCGTCTCAGTTCCACGTCCCACGTATGGCTCGCTCAAGGTCCATTATTGCATCCATTTCCTTGGACGGCACAGCACGAACCTCTTTGATGAGGGTTCGGCGCGCGGTTTCGGCGTCCCAGGAGCCGGATACTAAAGGATTATACACCTTGTGGCGGCGGTCTGTCTCCATGCTCTGTTCATATCCGTTCAGCATGGTCAGGGCGAGCAGGTTCATTCCCCGACGGATAAGGGATTTGTCCCCGTCGGGGAAGTGGGATATCCGTTCCAGTCTGGCCATGACGGTCTGGTCGTCCTCCCGCCGATGGTCAAATATGGCCGTCGCGGACTGAGCGAGCAGATAGGTGGTCAGATGCTGCGTGGATATCCTGTCACTGTTGCTGCAGCCGGCAATTGCAGGAATAGCGGCGATAAGTTTGGCGGTGTCGTTAGATCGGAGCGCTTCCAGTTCTCCGAGGCTGAGACGCAGTCGTTCCGCGACAATGTGGGTGATAGTGTTCCAGTACGTTTGGTCAAATATCATATTCGAATCTCTAAAGTTCAACATGATTGTCGTATAGTTTAGAGATTATGTCAATGGCAAGCACATATTATCCGGTATTGTTTTCATATGGGGGAAAACAATTATTTGTCAAGCAAAAATTTGGAAATCTTTCATGAGAGTGGTATACTATCGGTATGAAAAGAGTCGAAACGACATATGACATAAAAATCCTCAAGGCGATGCTCGCTGATGAGCATCTTGATCTTCGATACGATCACGAGTGGGAAGAGATAGCGGAACACGTTGAAGTCCACAAGTACTTTGTAAACCAGAGTATCTCCTGGACGATAACCTGGGATGATGCGGTTTTTTCCTGGTATGAGGCGGTATTCATCCCCGTTATGCAGGCGATTGACGCCTGGCACATCCGCAAGGCCTTCCCCAAAAAAACCAGGGGGCAACTGTACCTTGCGGTGGCTACCCACTGGCACTTCCTGAAAGAGCGAAATCCGGACATCACCATTGATGAGGCTGCTGACGACTTTGCCGGTCATTACGGCACCGGTCTGGCCGGTTGGTTTTCCCGCTTTCTCCAGCCCGCCGTCAAATGACGACGCCGGGGGTTTTACCCGTTGGGCTTCATCCGTGGGGGCTTCACTCGTGAATAACGGTGAAGCTTCCTGATCCACCGGAAAGTTTCAGATGGTAGACGTCGGAACGGGGTAGTCTGTACCTGATTCCGGGGCCGCCGATTTCGCGGCGCAGCTCGTCGGAGCTGTCTATACTGTTCTGACGGTAGAGTTCTACGGTGGTAACACCGAAATCGACGTCCAGGGTGATCCGGTAGGTCCACCCCTCTTGGCCAAGAAAACTGTACCAACTTGGTGATGCGGCGTCGTAGGTGTAGCTTGTTGCGCCGCTGACAGACGACGCGATTTGGATATCCGTTGAAACCAGGGCGTATCCGGTATCGGACAACAGGGAGCTGTAACTAATGTTGCCGTTGGGGTCGGTGTACACAGCGCGGCTTTGGTACGTATAGGAGACGCCGGAATTCACTTCGGTGTCGGTGTAGGATGCACTCTTGGTCGTCCGGCGACCAACGGGTCCAGGGGAACTTGACCAATCCTGTGTTCGGTATATCTGGTATTCTTCAACAGTTTTGGGCGGATCAGACGTTGTGTCGTCGGGAACAGCGGGCCAGGTGATGACGATGCGGTCCGGATGCAAGCCGTCGGATGCCTCCATTGTCGTGGGATCGTTAGTGTCCGTGAAAAACCCCTCACAAGACCCCAATACCAACAGCAGAACCAGAACGGCCAAGACCGGAAGGCCCACCGCAGCACCAGGACGACGATGAAAAGGCCGGATCATACGTTACCCTCACTCGAAATCGGTCCCGTCTGGAAGACCACGCCCAGAAAGAAATAGGTGTTACGCCTAAGATACCCGGTGTCACCCGATTGCCTGGTCGGCTCCAGCTGGACCATCACAGCGGCCTGCCCCGCCACCGGCGCATGGGCGGGCCACACCACGCCGCCACGGAACGTCGTTGTAAAGAGAACCGTGCTCTCCCCGATACTCGACCGAGTGGCCGCCTGCTCAAACTCCGGGTAGGAGTCGGCGGCGTCCGACAATAAGACAAGGTTGAGCATCACCCCTGCGGCTCCAAAAAACCCCACCTCCCCGATAGCACCGGACAACCCGCCGGCCAGACCCACCGCATGTCGATCCCGGTAGAAGATCCAGTCGTTCCTCGACACCGAACCGGACGGTACGTCCAGCCACGAGGCGGACATATGCCACTCAGATTTCTCGAAGTAGTAGAAGTCTTTACCGGCATAGAGGTACTCACCGAAGACAAACCAGCTTCCAGGAGCCCGGTACCCAAGCTGACCACCTATCACGCCGGAATCGACAAGATCGTCGGGTTGGGCCGTAATTGCACCGGTAAAAGCGGCGTATATTCCCGTGGCCGTCTGAGCGTATATCCCAGGAGCCGTGGCTATGCTCATAAAACCGGCAATACCGAGAATTGCCGCAAACTGCAAACAGGGAAATCTGCGGAGCCGGCGACCCCCGGCCTTGGCTCGATTCATAGTTCCTCCTGCTATATCTGAGTAGTATAGTCTACATAGAGTCGAAAATGTAAAAAATTCCGTTATATCGGCGACGGCACGTGCTATAGTGATTTTATGCCTCGTCAGAAAGTCCGGGTTATTGCCGCCTCTACGTTGCTGATCGGGCTCCTCGTCGGCGGCACAATCGGGTATGCCGCTATTGAAGGCTGGACGATCTCGGAAAGCCTGTACATGGCAGTTATCACCCTGACAACCGTCGGCTTTGGTGAGGTCAAACCCCTCAGCCCGACGGGGCAGCACTTCACCATTCTGTTCCTGGTTGTGAGTATTGCCACCGTGGGGTTGTCAATTTCCACAGTCATTTCGTACCTCTTTGAAGGGCAAGTTGTGTCGGCAATGCGGGAGCGTCGTATGGAAAAAAACTGGGACGGATGAAAAACCACTACATTGTATGCGGTGCCGGTGATATCGGACGGGAAGTCGTCCATGAGTTTCGCCGCAGCGGTACTCCTTTTGTCGTCGTGGAACGGGACCCGGACCATTCGGAACTGGCTGAGGCGGGTGAAACGGTCTTTGTAGTGGGAGATGCGACGGAAGAGGCTGTTCTTACAGAGGCCCGGATAGAAAAGGCGGCCGGTCTTGTTGCCGTGCTGCCGTCGGATGCCGATAACGTATTTGTCACATTAACGGCACGGCAAATGCAGCCGCACCTGAATATCATCGCCAAGGGAACAGATGAGTATGCAACGGCAAAACTCATGAGAGCCGGGGCGAATCGGGTGATAACACCGGCAAAAATAGCGGGTCGTCGTATTGCCGCGTCGATACTGCGCCCGACTGTGGTGTCTTTTCTTGACGTCATCGTTGACGACACCGAGTTGTCCATGCGCATGGAAGAGTTTGCCGTTAGCGGTGACAGCCCTTTGGCGGACAAGACCCTTCGGGAAGCGGAAATCGGGCAACACACCGGCGTAATTGTGCTGGCTATCACCGACCAGTTCGGCAATACCCGAAATGACGCCACCCGGGACGGCCTTTCATCGGTGCGGATTCTTCCAGGTGACCGTATTATAGGTCTCGGAAGTGTTGAGCAGCTGGAGAAACTGGAACGGTTGAATCGCCCAAGTTGATTTGGGATTTCCTCTTGCCCTTGGTCCACAACCGGCGGCATACTGCCCGCATGAAGATCGTTGCATTAGAGGACGTCCCGAAAATCACCGTTGATGCACCGGACATCAAAGGTGCGGTAAAGCAGGTTCCCGTCGGTATTGCCGACGGATCACCGACCATGTCCCTGAGGGTGTTTACCGTAGATCCCGGCGGGTATACGCCGTACCACTCTCATCCCTGGGAACATATCAACTACATCCTGGCCGGTACCGGTGTCATGGTGGACGAAGCGGGTGCGGAACATCCCATTGTGGCCGGGAACTACGCGTTCGTCAGTCCCGATGAAAAACACCAGTTCCGCAACACCGGAACCGAGGCGCTGCAGTTTATCTGTCTGGTACCAAAGGAACGGGAATAGTCCTGTTTTCTGCGACCTGTGACATGGGCTATGTTCGACGAAGTTTTCAAATGAAGACGGCCTGACTGTGGAAGGACTGCCTTTCGACTACCCCATTCGGCGCACCAGAGCGGTAATCGACCTGGATGCACTCGATCACAATCTGACACTGCTGTCTCGTCAGGTACCCGGAGCCGGGCTCGTTCCGGCGGTGAAAGCCGACGGTTACGGCCACGGTGCAGCCGCAGTTGCCATTGCCTGTGAACGGTGGGGTGTCGCTATGGTGGCGGTGGCCAGTCTTGACGAGTACCTCCATCTGCGGGACCGGGGTGTGACTATTCCCGTGCTTATCCTGGACGAACTCTTTCCCGATGAAGTTCCCGTTGCACTTAC
>JBAYPC010000085.1:0-8979 GCA_041677905.1 Alkalispirochaeta sp.
CGTTTCCGCGCCCGGGGACTGACCCGGACGTCACCGGTAGAGAATGAACGGACGACCGGGCCGGTGGCAGCGGCAGGCTTTGTACCGCCAGTCTCGGCGGTCTCGGCGGTCTTCGGTACAGGCGCCGTAGAGTCAGGTGTCGCAGCGTCCGGAGCCGCACCAGCCGGAACGGACTCACCCGGTTCACCGACTGCAACGAGGGGGTCTTTGACCGGCACCTCATCACCCTCTTCGGCGTACAGCCGGAGGACGGTCCCCGCCGCGGTGGACTCAACTTCCATGGTGGCCTTATCGGTCTCGATATCGCACAGGACGTCACCTACTGCTACGGTATCACCTTCTTTAACTCGCCAGGAGAGGACAATACAACTCTCCACGCTGTTGCCGGCTTGCGGCATTACCACTATTTCTGCCATTACTGCTCCTTCACGGGCGCCTCTGCAACCCGTACATCCACCCCGAGGGCGACCAGCTCCTGCCGCACATCTTCGGGAATACCTGAATCGGTTATCAGAACGTCGATATCACTTACACCAAGGACGCGTACAAAACCGACCTTGCCGAACTTTGAACTGTCGGCGACGGCTACGGTCGTTTCCGCCTGGGAGGCCATCTTGCGTACAATTTCGGCCCCTTCCACTAAATGGGTGGTAAAGCCGGCATCAAGGGTAAACCCGTCGGTGCCGACGAAGGCCAGCCGTACGTGAAACCGGGACAGTTCTTCCACCGCCAGCGGTCCAACGAGGCTTTCGGTGGCCGGACGGTACTCGCCGCCGATCATCGTCACCCGAAGCCCCGGATTTCCCCTGCTGTGCGACAGAGCCAGGGCGTTGTTGGTGACCACCATCACGTCCCGTCGGCCCAACAGATACCGGGCGATCAGAGCGGTGGTGGTCCCGGCCTCGATCATAATGGTGTCACCGTCGGCGACCATGGACGCCGCAGTTTTTGCGATGAGTCGTTTGGGCAGCTCCTGAGTGTGCTGCCGTTCCAGAATACGGGGGTGAAAGGTGGCCACCGCCCCGCCATGGGTGCGTACAAGGTACCCCTTCTCTTCCAGGGTGTTGAGATAGCTTCGCACACTGACATGGGAAACACCCAGTACCCCCGCAAGCCCGGTCACCCCCACAGAGGGGTCGTCGGCCAGGACGGAGAGTATCTCTTTTTCTCTTTCAGTTACGTTCGGCGTCATTGTTATGTCACATCATAACCAATGTGAAAGTAAAACGCAAGCATAACGGAAGCAAGGCAGTTGTTTGTTAAAGAGTCGGGTTGAAGGCGAAGTACACCACAAATACCGCCAGAGAGATCACGGTGTAGACCGACAGGACGTTGTTTGCATAGGTTCGGTCGTCTACCTGGTCGGCCCGCATGAACAGCGGCACGATGTAGGGCGGCGGAAGAATCAGGAAGGTAATGACGGCAGCCTCAAAAGCGGGCTCAAGCTGCAGCATTTTACGGATAACCACCCGGGTTACCAGAAACGCCACCGGAACCAGGACGATGGCCCTGGTAAGGACGACGGCCGCCGCATCCTTAAGGCCCTGTCGGGACAGGCGCATACCGTAGCCGATGACGATCAGAATCGCCGGTATCAAAAGGCCGCCGAGAAAATCAAACGTCTCGATCACAGCGGTGCCGAGGGCAGTTCCCCTGACGACAGGGCCTAGACCGAGTACGTTCAAAACGGTAGCGGCGACTATGGCGATAATCAGCGGTGATGTGACAAAACCTTTCACCGTCCCGACAAGACTGCTCACCCCGTCCCGTTTTGCCGTGAGGATGGTGGCCAGGACAAACCAGATGAAGAGCTCATGGCTCAAGTCGACAATGGCGATGTACCCGATATTGGACAGGCCGTAGGCGGTACCGAAGAGGGTGACCCCCAGCATACCGAATTCGAAACCTGTAGTAAGGAGGGGAAAGTACTCATGTCGAATGGAGAACACCCGGCGCAGCAGGTAGCCGTACCCCAGCAGACCCAGACATATCAGCAATATGGTCAGAAAGAGCCCCAGAAAGGTCCGCTCCATTTGCATGTCGAGAAAGGCCACAAAGAGCACCGCCGGTAAGGCGATATTCACGACAAGACCTTTCAGTTCGTCTACCGTTTCGGGACGGAGAAGTTCGGTGGCCCGGATGACGTTGCCCAGACCGATAATGAAGATGATGGGGAGTACTCTGGCGATAACGCCGATTATGTCGGAATTGATAAGGCGCTCCTTCTGTTCATTAATGCACTCGCAACCGGTGTGCTTCCAACGAGTATACCACAAAATGGGCCCGCGGCAGTGCCGCGGGCCCGAACTGGTTACATCAGGAACAGCCGATCAGTCGTACAGGAGTTGTGCGAGATCGGGGTCGTCCATGTTGCTTGCGTCATAGAACTTGGCACCCGTGTCCACGTCGGAGACAGGCTCGCCCATGGCCGCTTTGTAGGCCAGTTCAACGGCCTTGTAGCCGATCTGGTAGGGGTCCTGAGTGATAGAACCGAGGAAGTATCCCTTCCGGACGGCGTTTTTCTGAGCTTCACCGGCATCGTACCCGACAACCACAACCTGCTTATACGTTGAAGCAAGCTGGGCACCGTCGTTGGTGGCAGCCAGAACACCGACTACTGCACCTTCGTTGGAGCAGAAGACACCGCGAATGTTGTCACTGCTGACGCGGTTGAACATTGCGTTTGCAGCGGACGTGACGTCCTGGGTCCGGGGAGAGGCGGGAACAACCATGTCGATAATGACGGAGGGGTTGTTGCTCTTGGGGCTGTCGGCGGCGACATACGCGGGGTTACCCTGAACGCGGATATCCTTGGCCGTCAGAGGCGTCTCGTTGATCAAAAGCTCAACCATGCGGTCCCGGAAACCGAAACCACGGCGGGTAACGGACTCACTGGTCGCGTCCTGACTCAGAACGACGATGGTGACCGGCTTGGCAGCTGATACAGTACCTAACTCTTTTGACACCGCTTCAAACATCTTCTCCGCTGCAAGACCGGCTGCCGCGTAGTTGTCCGTGGCTGCATTGGCGTAGATCGCGCCCTTTGGAGCGTTGGGAACACCGGAGTCAAATCCGATGATCGGGATTTCCCGGCGGATCGCCTCCTGCAGCTGGTCCATTACCGAGTTTGTATCCAGTGCGGCCAGAGCTACAGCGGCCGGGTCTTTGGCCATGGCGTTCTGGAACATCTGTACCTGATCCTGAATATCTGCTTCTGAAGGGGGGCCTTCAAAAGTAATGTCCACACCGTATTCGGCAGCGGCCGCTTCCGAACCGGCTTTTACCGTCTGCCAGAACTGGTGCTGCAGCCCCTTTGAGACAACGGGGATGTACATCGCACCCGATTCAGATTTTCCACCGGCAAACAGTGGCATTGCTGTCAGCGCAAGCGCCAAAACAAGCATAACCGCGACAATTCGTCGTGTTGATCCGTTCATACGAACCTCCTTAAAAAATTCTCCGGAAACTATATTTCCGGTTAAATACCAGATTATTTCTGATGGTCCCGAGCGTGCTGTTCACGAAACGCACGTATCGCCTCACGCTCTTTGGCCTTGATCCGCGCCTTTTCCGCTTTTTCTTCCGCCTTCATAGGCAGGTAGTTCTCTTTCAGCTCCCGTTCTTTTGCCTCGATTTCGTCTTTTAACCGGCTGACCTGACTCTGATCGCCGCTTGAGGACGCTGCCTTCAGTTCCTGACGCAATGTCCTGATCTGCTCCGTCATGTCGTTCCGGTATTGCACCGACGGCGGGAGAATCCGAACCTCCGAGGCCTTTTTGGTGCGGTACATGTCAAGCATTACGGCGCCGATGACGACCACACCGGTAAAGAAGGTCTGGTAGTGGGACTGCAGGTCCATTGCCGGCAGTCCGACACTGAGGACCGACATGATAAAGACACCGATGAGCGTTCCGAAAACCGTACCCACACCGCCGGAAAGGGAGGTACCACCGATAACCGCACCGGCGATGGCAAAGAGCTCAAACCCCTGCCCGGCGGCGGGAAGGACGGTGGTGTAGACGGCGGCGTACGAAATGCCGCCGATACCGGCGTAGGCCCCGGCTATGACGTAGGCCATCATCTCCCACCGGACGACGTTTACCCCGGACAGCCGGGCGGCTTCCTTGTTACTGCCGATTGCGTATGTGTACCGTCCCATTTTGGTCTTGCTAAGGATAATATGGGAGACCAGAACAATGGCTATGAGCAGGAAAGCTCCGGTTGGTATGGTGTCCCCCTCCTCGCTGATGAACTTGAAAAAGCTCTTGAACCACCCGTCTTCTACCGCCCGGGTTGGGAAAGTGGCGCTCTGTACGTTTGAGACGATGGAGCCCACGCCCATGGAAATCATCATGGTACCCAGGGTTACAATAAAGGGGGGCATGCCGACGCGAGCCACCATAATACCGTTGAAAAACCCAAAGGCGATTCCCACCAGGACGATGAGAACAAGGCTCATTCCGATGGACCATCCCCAGGTCTTGTAGGCGGTACCACCGATGATCGCCCCGGCCATCATCACCGTGCCGACCGAAAGGTCAATCCCTCCGGTGATAATGACAAAGGTGACGCCCACCGAGATGAAGCCGATGTAGTAGGCCGCGTCTATGATGTTCACCAGCGTTGGGTAGGAGAAGAAGTTCCGCCCAAAGATCCCGAAAAATAGATACAGGATAACCAGTGCCGCCGGAGCGAGCAGCCACTTCAATCCGCTTTCCTTAAACTGATCCCACCGCTTTTTTTCTGTTAATGACATGCTCAGTTAACTCCGTAGTAGAATTTCCTGCTCCCGCAGGGTCGCCAGTTCCATGATCCGTTCCTGACTCGCTTCCTGTATGGGGACTTCCCCGGTTATGCGACCTTCACACATGACGATAATCCGGTCGCTCATCCGCAGTATTTCCGGCAGATCCGAAGAGATCATGATGATAGATTTCCCCTGGGCGGCCAGTTCGTTCATGAGTGTGTAGATTTCACTCTTGGCTCCCACATCGATACCCCGGGTCGGTTCATCGAATATGAGGATATCGCTGTTGCGGATGAGCCACTTGGCAACGACCACCTTCTGCTGATTCCCGCCGGAGAGGTTCCGGACGTACTGGTCGATAGAAGGGGTCTTGATGTTGAGGCGGTCCACGTACTTCCCCGTTTCCTCCGCCACTTTACCGGCGTGTACAAACGGCCCCGTGCCGAACTGGTCATAGGTGGCCAGGACGACGTTGTCTTTCACCGTGAGACCTATGGCCAGGCCGAAACGTTTCCGGTCTTCCGAAAGGTACCCGATACCCCGGGCGACGGCGTCCTGGGGCGACTTGATCACAGCGGGCATGCCGTTAATGACGATTATGCCGCTCTGAACTTCATCGGCACCGAATATTGCCCGGGCCGTTTCAGTGCGTCCTGCGCCCATAAGGCCGGCAAACCCGAGTATTTCACCCCGTTTGAGGTCAAAACTGACGTCCCGCACCAACTTACCGGCGTTGAGGTTTCGCACACTGAGTACGACTTCGGCATCGTCCGGTACGCGACTGGCGCTCTTTGGTTCCTCGTAAATCACCCGACCGACCATCATGTTGATGATCTCCTGCTTGGTGACATCTGCAGTATTCCGGGTATCCACAATTTCGCCGTCCCGCATAACCGTCACACGGTCGGTGATGCGGTGTATTTCGTCCAGTCGGTGGGAGATGTGAATCATCGCCACGCCCTGACTCTTGAGTTCCCGCATTATTTCAAAGAGATCTTCGATCTCCGTTTCGGTCAGCGCCGCTGTGGGTTCATCGAGTATCAGCACCTGCAGATCGTGGGAAACCGCCTTGGCGATCTCTACCATCTGCTGTTTTCCAACGGTCAGCTTGGCCAGCGTTTCATCGGGATCGATGTTCATATTAAGGCGGTCCAACAGCTCCCGTGTCCGGCGATTCTGGGCCCGGTCATCCAGAAATAACCGGTTTTTCTGCATCGACTCCCGACCGATGAAGATGTTCTCAGCCACGGTGAGGTGGTCCATCATGTTGAGTTCCTGGTGGATAATAGCGATACCCGCCTGTACCGTATGTCCAGGGTCTCGCGGGTTGAACAGTGAGCCGTGATAGTACATCTCTCCGGAATCTTTGTGGTAAATTCCCGTGAGTATTTTCATCATGGTAGATTTTCCGGCGCCGTTTTCACCGACTAAGGCGTGGATCTCACCGGGAAGCAGCTCAAAGTCCACACCCTTCAACGCGTGAACACCGGGAAACCGTTTGTCGATCTGCCGCATTTCGATTACAGGGTCAACAGACATGTCTCCTCCATTGCATAGTTAATATGGTCCCACGGGAATGACCAGCCGTAAATCTAAATTCGTCCAGAAAATGGTTGTAATACAACGACGAAGACCGGTTTTTACCGTGGTTCGACCAGTGGGAAAAGTAATTTCTGATTTTCGGGAGTAAATATCTCTTCTTTACGGACAAGGACCGATTCGGTGTAGATGACCGGTGGTACCTTCTCTCCCCGCAGAACCTGCACTACCGTACGGATGCCGATATACCCCATGTTAAACGGTTTCTGTACCACCAGAGCGTTCACAACGCCTTTTTCCAGAAACTCGACCTCTTCCCGAGAGTTATCAAACCCCACCAGGTGAATCCGGTCGGACAGTCCCAGGTCTCGAATTGCCCGTCCTACTCCTACGGTTGAGTTCTCGTTGAGCGCTACGATGCCACCCAGTTGGGGATACTCTTCGATCAGACGCTCTACAATTCGGTAAGCCCGGTCCGGTTCATTCTCGGAGTAGAACGTACCCAGCACAAGGTTGGACGGTCGATCCGCAAGAGCGGTGCGAACGCCTTGCTCCCGGTCGATAGCGGTGGCGACTTCCCTGATATGGGACACAATGGCGATAGGCCGATTCAACGGTACGAGCCGATCTACCTCACGCCCCGCCTTGACCCCGGCAGCGACGTTGTTGGTTGCCACAAAACTGACCGGCACGCTGCTGTTCAGTGCCGAATCCAACGTTACTATTACGATGCCCCGGGCGGCGGCTTCCTCGGCCAGGGGAACTAACCGGTTGTAGTCCGCCGCCGCGAGCAGAATTGCATCCGGTGACTGTTCCATCACGTTGGAAAATATCTCGATCTGTCGGTCGATATCCCGCTCCCAACGGGGTCCGACTATTTTCGGATTGATCCGGTATTCTGTGGCGGCCTCCTGAATACCTGCCCTCACAATCTGCCAGAACTCCATGTGCGGACCGGTAGTCTTAAGGACGACCACCACGTTTTCATCTCCACCGTCGTTTAACAGGCCTTCGAGAACGACGGCGCCGAAAAAAACAGCCGCTATGACCGCCACCGTCAGCAGCAGACCAACAACGATCCGTCTAGACATCACCATTGGAGTCTCCCTCCGTTACTACCGGCAGGTGTATCTCCACGACGGTCCCTTCACCTGTGGGACTGCGAAACCGAAGCCCATAGGAAGGACCGAAGTAAAGCTGTATCCGTTCGTGAACGTTCCGTACACCCACCCGTCGACGTCGACGAGTCGGTATGTCGTCCACAAGTATGTTCCTCATCTGTTCTTCCGCCATACCGACCCCGTCGTCCCTTACGGACAGCAAAACCGAATCATCGGTAGCGGTACCGCAGATGATCACCCGTCCGCCTTCCTCCTTGTTCTTGATCCCGTGGTAAATGGCGTTTTCTACCAGGGGCTGCAGGATGACCTTGGGGGTGTAGAGGTCCTGAATGGCGTCGTCCACTTCAATAGAGTAATCCAGCTTGTCCCGGTACCGCATTTTCTGAATGGTCAGGTAGTTGTTGATATGGGCCACCTCGTCCCGGATAGTAACCAGTTCTTCACCCCGGCTGATCGAAAGCCGCAGCAGCCGGGCCAGAGCCGAAACCATCTTCACCACCGACTCGTGCTCCCGTCCCTCGGCCATCCAGATCACCGAATCGAGAGTGTTGTACAGAAAGTGAGGGGTGATCTGATTCTGCAGCGCCATCAGTTCGCTCTTGCGTTTTTGTTCCTGCTCTTCCGCGTTACGTCGAACCAGTTCCTTGATGCGGGCGATCATCGTGTTGAAATCGCGGGCGAGTTCACCGATTTCGTCTTTTCTGCTGACATCGGCGGTGACGTTGAAATCACCCTGTTCGAATTCGCTCATGGTAGCCCGGAGCTGTAAGATAGGCATGGAGAGGCGGTGTGAGATAAGAGCGGACACTAGAATGGCCAGGACCATGCAGATGATGGTCCAGTAGAGATAGTACCGCTGAATGAGACGACGGTTCTGTACCAGCTCCGAGACGTAGTTGACTCCTACAGTACGCCAGCCGGTCCGGTCGGAAGTACTGACGGTGTACACCCGTTCACCTTTTTCGTCGGTCACCGTAAAGAATCCGTTCCGCTCGGCCATCGCCCGGTCGATGTACTCCCGTTCCAGATTGCTGTAAATCAGCTCCTGTCGGGGGTGATAGACGATCTCTCCGGTAGAATCCACAACAAAGAGGTAACCCCGACGACCGAGACTGATCCTGCTGAGGAGACTCCTGATCACCGAAAAGTTCAGGTCTACCAGCATGACCCCGTACTCCTCACCGGAAGCGGGGTTGTTTATCGTCCGGCTGAGGGTTATGACCCAGCGGTATTCGCCGTCGATCACGTTCTGAACATGGGACGATGAAATAACCGCCCGATCGGTCACATCCCGGGCACTCTGATACCACTGCTGTTCCGGTATACTCACCACCGGGTTCAGACGGAGATCGGCATTATGGGTGAGAACATCACCGTTATACCCGGCGATCAGGATCAGGGATATATCGTCTCTCGTCCGTAAGATGGAGTTGAGAAACGAGGTGATTCTGTGCCGGACTTCTGCCGCCTCCTCCGGGTTATGTGCGTTCTTGCTGCCGAGGTACTCCTGCACCTGGTCGTTCAACTGAACAACCTGGGCAATACTCTCCATGTTGGTGATATACGACTCGA
>JBAYPC010000086.1:0-8758 GCA_041677905.1 Alkalispirochaeta sp.
CTGTCTTTTGATGATGGGGTGGAGCATTTTAACGGTCTTATGCTCAGTTACGGCTTTGACATCATCTGGCGTCAGTACTCTTTAAGTGGTGTGGTTCAGCCGTTGATGGGTGGCACCGGGATGTACACGGTATCTCTAGGTTTTTCCTTTTGAGGGCTAAGGGATGTGGTCCCCCGGGAGGGGGGTGGGGCCGGTGTTTGGGGCTGGGCCGGGCGGAACCCTTCGGGTTCAACATAAAAAATTGGACAATATAAAAAATTGGACAGGGAATGGGCGGTATTACACTTGCATGGTGTATTGTCGGTAGGCGCTTAGTCCGGCGCGGGCGCCTTCGCCGAGGGCAACGAGGATTTGTTCGGTCCCGACGGTTGTTACGTCTCCGGCGGCAAATATGCGTTTGTTGCTGGTTTCGTTTCGTTCGTTGATGCGGATGGCGCCGGCGGGGGTTCGTTCGACCAGGTCGGCAACGAGTGCTGAATTGGGGCGGGGTTCTCGTTCGACAAAGAAGGCGTCGGCGGTGATGTCTTTTTCGGGGGTGCTGTCGGTTCGGTCGGATGCGCCGCGGCAGATTGTCACGTTGCGGGCAAAGGTGTCTCCTTCAAACCGTAGTGGCCGGTAGCCGTTGTATATGTTCACATTTACGCGTTTTCCGAGTAACTCCAGATGGCGATGGGAGTATGTGGCGTGGGGTTCCAGTACGAGGGACACGGTGGAGCACTGTTCGGCGCATTCCATGGCGGCTTCGATAGAGCGGTCGGAGTCGCCGATTACCACTACGTGCTGGTCTCGGAGGAGGTGGGAATAGCTGATGGCGCTGGTTCCCAGGGCTTTACCGAAGAACTCGCTTTCTCCGGGGATATTCAGGGGTGTCGGGTGGGTGCCGGTGGCGATGATGATACGTTCGGCGTCGGAGGCGGAGGGGCTGTTTTTCGCGCTGTCTACGGTGAGGTGAAAGCCGTTTTCTGTTTCCTGTATCCTGGTTACCCGGGCTTTTCTCCAGGTGTGGTTGAGGTACTCTATCTGGCCCTGAAAGACTTTGACCTGTTCCCGGGCTTTTATGATGTGGTATTCGCTCATGTCCGGCAGGGAAAGGCTGTGGGATGTTTTTCCGCCCAGGGTTGTGGTGATCAGTTGGACATCCAGGCCTTTCCGGATGCAGTACATCGTTGCGGCAAGTCCTGCCGGACCGCCTCCAATTACCGCTACTTCGTACATGGTGCCTCCTGCTCCAAAAGGTCAGCCCAACGTTGCGACTTGTCAACCTTTTGGTCGGTTATTCTGTTGAATCGGATGGGGCCGGGGGGATCAGCTTGTGTTCCATCAGGATTTCGGTCATGCGTCTGCTTCGGCTGATCCGTTCCAGGGCCATGGTGCGGAGTTGCTCTGCTGTGTGGGTGCGGCCGGCCAGTCCCTGTTCCTGGGCTTTCATTCCAACCGCCGAGGCGATATCACCAAAGAGGTCCCACTCTTCCATGGTGGGCATAATACGGTCGGGACCAAAATCTGTGTGCCGGCGCGCCCGTGCTGCTATGGCGTCGGCGGCGGCAAAACACATTTCATCGCTTATCGTCCGGGAGCGAGCGTCCAGGGTGCCCCGGAAAATACCGGGAAAGCAGATGGAGTTGTTTACCTGGTTGGGAAAGTCACTGCGTCCGGTGGCGATAACTGCGGCGCCGGCCTCTTTTGCCTCCCAGGGCCAGATTTCCGGCACGGGGTTTGCCTGGGGGAAGACGATGGGGTTGTCGTTCATCCGCCGAATCCAGTCGGGGTGTACGGTGCCGGGGCCGGGTTGTGACAGGGAGATCATCACGTCTGCGCCGTCCAGCGCTTCGGGAATGCCGCCGGTACGGCCGTCGGTATTGGTAATTTCGGCAAGGTTCCATTTTTCGGGGTACTCGTTGCGGTCGCGCCGCAGGTCGTCCCGGTTGGTGGTCAGTATTCCTCTGCTGTCGTTGACGGTGCAGTTGGCGGGGTTGGCTCCCCTGGCGAATATGAGGCGGGCACAGGCGACGTTGGCGGCACCCGATCCGATAAAGGCGATTCTGATGTCTTCGATCTTCTTCCCGACTATTTTCAGGGCGTTGGTGAGGCCTGCCAGGGTGACGGTGGCCGTCCCCTGTTGATCGTCATGCCACACGGGGATGTCTGCCTCGGCCCGCAGGGTGTCCAGAATGCGGAAGCACTTGGGCTGGGCGATGTCTTCCAGGTTGATCCCGCCGAAGCTGGGCTGCAGGTTCAGGACGGTACGGATGATGCTGTCGGGATCACCGTCGTTCAACATGATGGGGACGCTGTCGACGCCGCCCAGGTACTTGTAGAGGAGGGCTTTTCCCTCCATAACGGGGTAACCCGCTTTGGGGCCGATGTTGCCCAGGCCAAGGACACGGCTTCCGTCGGAGACGACTGCCACGGTGTTCCACCGGTTGGTGAGTTCGTCCACAAGTTCGGGATCGTCGGCGATGGCCATGCACGCTTCAGCAACTCCGGGGGAGTACCAGACGGAAAAATCGTCCATTCCCCGGACGACGCAGCGGGGTGTTGTTTCCATCTTGCCGCCAAAGTGGCGGTGCCAGGCGACGGCTATTTCGTTCCAGCGGTTGGTGTCTGGATTGGTGAAGGGCTGATTATTCGACACGAGGCGCCTCATCGGTCCAGATGTGGGCGTTCGGGTGGTTCAACATAATGAGTCCTGCCGGGTACTGCTCCGGTCGTCTGCTGAGTTCGTAGAGAATTTCCCGCTTGGACCGCCCGGTGGCAAAGAAGATCAGTTTGCGGAAGGAGAGCAGCACCTCCGCCCCCAGGGATATCCGGGGAACTCCGCCGTGAACGCCGGTGGCAAGGGCAGCCCGATCAGTTTGACTTGTAAGGAGGGTGCCGCCGCCCGCTGCGGAGTCCGTTGGGTTTTCGTCCGTTGGGCCGTCACCGGGCAGCGTGACCATGGAAGGGGTAAAGAGGCTGGCCGTGTGGCCGTCGGTACCGATACCGAGAATTCCCAGGGCAAACACGGCCGATCGTGCCCCCAGGTCGACTACTTTTCGGCCGAAATCGGCAACCGCCTGGTCCTCCGGGAGAGCCGTGTCGGCGTGGACAAACCGGCTTCCGTCAAGTCCGAGTTTGGCAGCCATGGGGCGTATGGTACCGAAGTTAGACTGTGAATCTGTCTCGGGAACGTACCGGTCGTCCGAAAGCAGCAGGTGGGCCGCCGGATGAACGCTCCGGGGTGGGTTGTCGGCTACTCGCCGGTACACTTCAAGCGGTGTGGAACCGCCTGCAAGCATGACGACAAAGGGCCCGGACACCGTATTGTCGGTGCTGTGGTGGTTCGGTCCGGATTCCAGGTGGTGACGGAGTTCATTAAAGAGGGCATCTGCTGCCCGCTGCTCGGTCTCATAGGTAACAAACTCAACGGCCATGGTTACGCTCCTTTTGGCCCGGCACTGCCGTAGGCGTATCGCCGGGGTTTGATTTGTTCTGTTTCGATTTTTTTCAGAGCCGGTGTTACGATTTCCCAGGCCGCCGCAAGTTCCTGCTTCTGGATAAAGAGAGACCGGTCCCCCCGGAGTACATCCAGGAGTAACCGTTCGTACGCTTCAGGCAGAGCTGCGTCAAATTCCTGGCTGTAATGCATGTTCAGTCGTACGGTAGAGGACTGAAACTTCATTCCCGTGACTTTGTTGTTCACCATCAGTTCGATCGCCTCGTTTGGCTGTACCCGTATAAGCAGGCTGTTGGCGACCACATCGGGAAAGATACTGTACGGCAGCTCCCGGAAGTTAATGACAATTTCCGTTTTCTGTGTGTCCAGCGCTTTACCGGCTTTGAGTCTGAAAGGTACGCCGTACCAACGGGGGGTTGTGACGTTCAGTGTGGTCGAAACAAACGTCTCCGTTACCGAATCGGAGGGGACCCCCGAATCTTCGAGATACCCGTCGTACTGCCCCGTGACGGTTCGTTCCATTTCTATCGGGGTGGTTGCCCGCAGCAGTTTTGTCTTCTCTTCGGCGATCTCTCGGGCGTTTAACCGGATGGGTTGTTCCATTGCGGTCATGGCCATCGTCTGCAGCAGGTGGTTCTGCAGTACATCCCGGATGATGCCGTAGTTGTCAAAATAGCCGGCTCGGCCTTCCACGCCGATCTTCTCGGAAAAGGAAATCGAAATGGACTCGACGTGATCCCGGTTCCAGATCGGTTCAAATATCCGATTGCCGAATCGCAGAATCATGAGGTTCTGAATGACCTCTTTGCCCAGGTAGTGGTCGATCCGGTAGGTCTGTTCTTCGGTAAAGATCTCCGCCAGCGCCTGGGTGAGTTCTGCTGATGATTCGGTGTCCCGGCCGAACGGTTTTTCAATGACCACCCGAGACCAGTCCCGGCTTTCTTCATCGGAAAGGCCGGCCTCACGAATAGACCGGGCCGTGTCCAGGAAGATGCTCGGCGGGATGGCCATGTACATAAGCATGTTGGCCCGGGGACCGCTGAGTCCTTCCAGGCGGCGCCCTAAGACGCGAAAATCATCGGCGCTGCCGTACTGGCCGGTATGGTAGTGGCACCGTTCCAGAAAGTGTCCCACCTTGAGCTCACACTGGCTTGGTTCCGGTTCAAACCGGGAGGTAAGGGTATCGGCCACCTGGGCGCGGAATTCCCTGTCTCCCATTTCGGATCGGGCAAAACCTATCACGTGAAAACGTTCGGGCAGAAAGCCGTTGCAGTAGAGGTTAAAGAGGCCGGGAAGTAATTTCTTCCGTGTCAGGTCACCGGAAGCACCGATTATCACAATGTTTACGGGAGTAGTAGTTGTGTTCACAGTTGACTATCATAGCACGCTGAAGGAAGGCAGGTGAAGCAATGCTCGATGGACTCTATGGAAGGCCCGACATCTACAACCAGGTATACGACCGCTTTACCGAGGATATTGCGTTTTATACCGATCTTGGTCGACGAGCCGACGGGCCTGTGTGTGAATTGGCCTGCGGCTCCGGGCGCGTCACCGTTCCGATGGCGCTGGCAGGTCTTACGGTTCACGGCGTTGATCTGTCTGCCGAGATGCTGGCCGCAGCGGTCCGGCGCGCCCGGGACGCCGGTATAACCGTAGGCGAACCGGCGGGTGACTCCGCCGGCAGTCTCGGATTTTCCCAGGGTGATATGCGGGACCCCCTCGGGGACGACCGTTTCGGTCTGATTACCATTCCGCTGCATAGCCTGTCCCACCTCCATGACACTTCCGATGTTATGGCCTGCCTGAGAGGTGTTCGCCGAAGTCTGAAAAAAGGTGGCCGTCTGGCGTTTGCCGTTCACAATCCCGATCCCGCCGTGCTTGCCCGGGATTCCTCTGGGCTGATCCGAATACACCCGGAACTGTCGTCGGCTGCGCTGTACGAATCATCCCGGTACGACGCGGCTCGGCAGTTGCTCCACCTCTCCTGGTTTGTCGAGACGATGAAAAACACCGAACGGTTCAGTTACACCTTGCGGATGTTCTTCCCCCAGGAGATGGTCATGTTACTTGAATGCAGCGGGTTGGTTCTGGAGCACCGTTACGGCTGGTACGACCGAAACGATTTTACCGCTGACAGCGGTTCTCAGGTTATAGTCGCCCGTCGTTGGTGATATCCACGCCAAACATCTACCCCTGGAACATCTACCCCTGGAACATCGACGCGCAGCTTTGCAGGCGACGGTTCAACTGTTCCAGCAGTTTCCAGTTGACCACAGGAATCCCGTCCAGGACCGCTGCGGGAATTCTGTACAGCTGGACGTCGCTTTTTGTCTTATAAGTCAGGGGATAGGTGGTCTCGCCAAGCAGCTCCGCTTCACCAATCCCCTCATTGGGACCGGCGCTGCCGATGTATTTGCCGCGACAGTAGATACCCACCCGTCCCTCTACAATGAGAATCAGGGAGCCATCAGGATCAATGGTTTCACCTTTGGAAGCCTCATCGGCCGTTAGCCGGTCTGCCACGTTGGTCAGGATGCGTCCGGAAATCCGGTCGCCAAGCAGAAATGTGCCTTCCAGAAAGTGCTTTCGCTCCAGATGGGCACTCACACTGTCCCGCAGACCGTTTCGCTCAACGCAGGCACGGTACATGTCATCGGGGATTTCCAGGACCCGGATAAAACTCGCCGCCCGGTAGGTCCTGGAAATGGCTGTATCCAGAAGTGCCGACTGTTCGCCGATCATAGACCCGGCGGTGAGGATATTTCTAGTTTTGGTCTTAGTATCGATGATTTCAACCATTCCGTTCATCAGAAGGTACACCGTTCCCGGTCGCCGCCGTCGTTTTACCAGAATGGAGCCGATGCTGTAGGTTTTTGCTGGACAATTGGCCAACATGGTGATGTCGTAGTCGGGAATATGGGGAAAGTTATGCCGAAGCAAGTCGGGGGTGTGTTGTTCGGTGTTGACAACGGTGTTTCTCACCAGAACGTCGGCCATACCGAAGGAGGTATCCGCTCCGATCTCTTTCTCGCCATGGGTCAGAGGCTTTGACCTATGGCTCAGGACAATTCGTTGTGATTCGTCGTCTTGAAAATCATCGGCAACGCCGTGGATCATGCCGCCGCCAATGTCGAGTTTCTTTATGTCGACTGCGGTCAGGTAGTTTTGACGCACCTCGTTGGACAGGGCAACACTGACCGGATTGTCCATATCGGTTAGCTGTTCAAGTTGTTCAAGAGAGCAGATATCGGCAAAGTGGGCGTAGGTACGGTAGCCCCCGTCCCAGAGGGTACGGAAAAACATCACCGTCGTTTCCACAGGGTGGGGTGAGAAGACCGGTTTGACTTCCAGGCCGTCAATCATGTTCCAACGGTCCATCTCCAGATCATGAGGGATAAAAAACCGGTCAAACTGCTCCTCCGGAAACGACATCAGAGCCGAGAGTTTTTTCATGACCGAAAGGCGCACTTGCGGCGCCGCATAATAGGGAAGGCGGTGGTCTACCCTCACCAGTGAGGTGAGTCCGGCAAAATGGTCGTCGTGGGCGTGGGTGTGAAAGATACCGTCAATTTCGTTGACGCTCAGGCCGAGGGCGTTTAAGGAATGAACGACACTGGGGCCGGCATCGACTAGAAATATCTTCCTTTGAAATACGATAATGCTTGCCATGCAGGGACGGTTGATATCCCAGCCGTCTCCTTCTCCAGTATGTACAACTGAAAAGTACTCCCGTTTCACCTTGTGCTGGCCCAACATGTAGGGCGGTTCATACTGTTCCGTCCGGTCAAGGTTCAGGCACACCTCTTCGAAATCGCCGTTGTGAGACACCCGATAGGTGTTCAACGCCACTCGTTCGATATACACGTCAGGTGCGATTTCTACCGGTTCGTCCTCTACAACGATGAAGTCGATCAACTCGTCGGGCTGTTTGATCTTCCCAAAGGCGAACTGTACCTTGATGCGCATGTGCTCGGTTGCAGTCGCTTCATCCAGACCGGCAGACATGAGTTCTTCTTTACTGGCCAGGCCGTAGTTACCTCGAAAGATGTACTCCCGTTGTGCGTCGACCTGCTCTTTGGTGCCGATGATCTTCGGTTTTACTCCGGTGTTTGCGGGATGCCCCGGGATGATCATTCCCTGCCGATAAAACATCTGGAGGACGGGGAACTCCGCCAGATTGGCAAACTCGCCGTTCTGTATTCCCACATCGGACAGAAGAATCGTGTTGGGACCCGTTTCATAGCTGACGTTGTGACGCTCAACCGTGGTGATGTACCCCCGGCGCATCAGGTGCTTTACCGTGTCTGCAGGCGTACCGCAGAGAATACGCAGATCTGCATCCGCTACCTCAATCCAGTGGACTCCAGTGGTTACCTTTGACTTTTTCACATATTACCCCACTAAAACTGTAGGCTGATTCATTCGCAATTTCAACGGGGCGTGGCGAACCGGCGTCACCGTAGTTACCAGCCGATGGAAAATTCCACCAATTTCATCTGGATATCATCGCGAAGTGGTTTGGGCAATCCGGGAAAGAAAGCGAGCATTTCCTCAAAGAGGGACTGGGCGTTCTCCCTGTCACCCAAACCGAGATATGCCAGGGCAAGCGCATACGTGGTGAGGTAGTCCGACCCGTTTAGTTCGTGGGCTCGTTGAAGCGTGTGGAAGCTTTCTTTGCCGCGACCGGTTCTGCTGAGGAGAACGCTGAGATTCCGAAGAATACTGGCGTTGTCCGGCGCCAACTCTTGTGCTGCCCGGAGGTGTGTTTCAGCCGAAGGGTACTCACCTTTACGGAGGTATGCGCAACCGAGGGCCTCCCACGCTTCGGGATTGGTCTTGTCGTCGGCAACATAGTGGGTCAACGCTTTGATCGCCTTGTCATTTTCGCCGTGCTCAGTGTAGGCAATACCGACATTGAGCAGCGCCTGTCGGTCCGACGGGTCTTCGGCGAGAATGGCGGTCAGGAGGTCAATAGCTTCGGCAAACCGACCGGTTCGTAAGAGCTGTTCCGACTGTGAAATCTGATTGCTCACTTCCATACCTATATTCCCTCCATACCATAAAGTACGATTTTCCGAGTGTAACAGTCAAATAAAATCCGCTCTGGGGCTCTGGGGCTCTGCTGATCCGGCCGCGTTCGACCTGGTCCTTTTCGGATGGGACGGATCTGCGTATAGTGGACTCTATGGTGGCAATACTGCTCATCGGTGACGAAATACTTTCGGGAAGTGTTATAGAGGCCAATCTCCATCCTATGACGACGGCCCTTGGCTCCATCGGGTACGCCGTGGGAGAGGTGCGGATCGTCCGGGACCGTATGGC
>JBAYPC010000087.1:0-8748 GCA_041677905.1 Alkalispirochaeta sp.
CCGTCTTGGCAAAGACTCCGCACCGGCCCGATATCTGGTATACGTGGTCTCCCCGGGCGGCGAGGTCGTCAAACTGTTCAACCGGCGTCTTAAGCAGCTTGGCCACTTCCTCGATGAAAGCCCCGGTGCCACCGGCGCAGCTGCCGTTCATACGCATATCCGACGCCTGCAGTTCACCGGTTACCGGATCGGGGTGAAAGAAGATCACCTTGGCGTCTTGCCCCCCCAGTTCAATAGCGACACGGGTATCCGGATAGAACTGCCGAACGGCCACGCTGTTTGCGACGACTTCCTGGACGTGGGGCAGCCCCGATGAAGCGGCAACGCCATGGCTCCCGCTGCCGGTACAGATCGCACGAACATGCAGATCCGGCACCAACTCGGCAAGCTCGGTGACAAGGCGAATCATCGTTTCCCGTTGCTGTGCTCCGTGCCGGAGGTAACGACTGTAGACAACCCTGCGCGTTTCAGGGTCCAAAAGTGCCAGTTTAACAGTGGTGGAACCGATATCGATTCCAAGAAACATAGTGTGCGTTGTAGGTATCAAAATTCAGCCTTTGAGCAACCGTTCTTCATGGTGGGCAAGGACGTCCTCGTAAAGTTCTTCAAACTGATCGGCAATGACGGCGCCGTCAAAATCGCGGGAACGGCGGAGAGACGCTTCGCTGAGGTTTCGGCGCAACGTATCATCACCGATGATCTTCAGTACCTGATCGGCCAGCGCCTCCATATCATCCCGGGGAAAGGTCAGCCCCGTACCCTCGGTCAGTTCGGAAATGCCCGGAACGTTGGGGACGATCGACGGGGTCCCCGAAGCCATCGACTCTATAACGGTCATACCGAAACTCTCAGTGGTGCTGGCCGTCACATTGGCACAGGAGTTGTGGATCAAGCCGCTGGTGTAGAGCTCTGTCGGAGCAATTCGACCGAGAAAAAACACCGACCGGGTCAGCCGGAGTTCTCGAACCTGTGCCTCATACGCTTTTCGTCCCGGTCCGTCGCCCACCAGAACGAGCTGGATTTCCGGATCCCGCCGTATGGCAAGGCTCATCCCGTTGATGAGGAGATCGACCGATTTCTCCGCTCCGAGCCGTCCGATGAAAATACACGTCTTTCGGTTAAACATGGGGTATTTTTTAAGAGTCGTCTCGTAATCGGGCCCCTGTCGAAACTTCTCGATGTCGATACCGTTGGGAATGTAGTGAATCGGGACATCCGGATAGTGCCCGGCAAGCTCAGTTGCCACGTATCGGCTGGGCCCGGTGACGGCATCACTCCGGCGCATGTACAGACCAAAGTACCGCCACGCCAGTGCTCTCAGAACCGGAACGAGGGCGTCACTGTGGGTGAAGTAGCGGATATAACTCGGTTCCTGCAGCATAGTGTGGAAGGTCTGTACCGTTGACAGCCTGAGTTTTCGAGCCGCCCGCAGCCCCGCCCAGTTGAGTAACCACGGGCCTGTGGCGTGGACGATATCGACCTTTTCCAGCTGGAGAATTTTCTTGACGTGCCGGCTCCAGGGAACGACGTTGCGCATACCCGGATAGACAAACGTCTCATAGCTGGTGATGTAGTAGACCGGTACGCCGTCCAGTTCCTTGATGGTTGATTCCTTCCAGCGCGGGACAATGTAAATGACTCTATGACCTTTGGCCATCAAATTCTGGGCAAGATTGTGGCTTGAAGTGACAATCCCATTCACGACAGGAAAAAAGATCTCAAAGACAAATGCTATGGTCATAGATACTCGGAGGATACCATGGGGCCGACGGGCTGACAACATAGCGCTTTAACGACACAGCCTGCCTTCCAGGACAAGATGACCGCGGCCGCTGATTACTCTGCGGGCAGGTTTTCTACGGCGGCCCGCTCTATGGCCAGCCCGGCGGTATAACGGCGGAAAAACGTCTGAAATCCCTCGACATCTGCCGGATTCGGTTTCATCGGACGACCGATACTGTCGGAAAATACATTGTCCAGATATGACGGAAGATCAACGGACCGATCGGGTCGCTTCATGAACGCCGCAAGAAGGGCCATTCCCCATGCACCGCCTTCACCCGCCGTATCAAGTACGCTGACGGGAGTGTTCGTAGCGGCGGCCATGATCTTTTGTCCCACTTCAGGAGTCTTGAAAAAACCGCCGTGACCGCGAATTTCTTCCAGCTTTACCCCCTCCTCGTCCGTGAGGATGTCCAAACCGGTCCGCATAGCTCCAAGAGCGGAAAAAAGGTGTGTTCTGAGGAAATTTGCAAGGGTAAACCGGGCGGAAGAGTTGCGGACAAACAGTGGTCGGCCTTCACTGAACCCCGTCACGTGTTCACCGGAAACGTAACCGTACGCCAGTAAGCCGCCCCCATCGGCATCTGCGTCAGGGCCAATAGCAAGCGGCATCAGGGTACCGTACAGACGATCAGGAGAGGCGTCTCCGCCCATTGCCGAAACAGCTTCGCCCAAAAGCCGAATCCACGCGTCAAAATCGGATGTGCAGTTGTTGGAATGGGCCATCCCCACCGCGTGGCCGTCCGGTGTCATTACGAGGTCGATTTCGGGGTGGACCCGGGACAGCGGCTCTTCCAGTACCACCATGGCAAATACGGACGTCCCGGCCGAGACATTGCCGGTGCGTACCTTGATGCTGTTGGTTGCAACCATTCCTGTCCCTGCATCACCTTCGGGAGGACAAAGTGGAATTCCCGCCTTCAACCTGCCCGACGGATCGATCAGGGCGGCGCCTTCAGCCGTCAGCACACCCGCTTCTTCACCTACCGGTATAATCTCCGGAAGGACCTCGCTGATTTTCCACGAAAAATTCCGGGAAGAAAGGTTTTGGTCAAACGCCTCCACCATTGCTGTGTAATAGGTGCCGGTAGCGGTGTCTACGGGAAACATCCCGGAGGCGTCGTTTATTCCAATCACAAAACGGCCGGTCAAGGCGTAGTGGACGTATCCGGCCAGCGTCGTCATTCGGGCAAGTTGAGAAAGGTGCTCTTCGTCGTTTAGAACAGCTTGATAGAGGTGGGCAACGCTCCACCGCTGAGGGATGGGATAGTTGAACAACTCCGTCAACGCCGCCGCCGCTTCTCCGGTGATGTTGTTGCGCCACGTGCGAAAGGGCGCCAAAAGGCGATCGCCGTCGTCAAGGGGCAAGTAACCGTGCATCATGGCACTTACACCGATTCCGGCCAGGTTTGTGAGCTCCGCTCCGTAACGATCGACAATATCCTTTTGAAGATCGGCAATGCACGCCTGCGTTCCCGACCAGACCTCATCCAGATCATAGGTCCAGACACCGTCGACCAGCTGGTTTTCCCAGGTATGGGACCCGGCCGCTATCGACTTTGAATCGGGACCGATAAGAGACGCCTTGATCCGCGTTGAACCAAGTTCAATTCCGAGGACGCCATGACCCTGAGCTATTACAGTTTTTGAAGACATATCACCGCTCCATTCATTGGTGTTACTTGCATCTTGAATCGTATGTCCCTTCCAACGGGAGGTCAAGGATGCGATCAGACAGGGATCAGGAGCACCCCCCTTGAATTGAAACCTCTGGTCCGGGAAACTGTCGGTACATGAAATCGATCCGCGTCGTCTTGAAGCGTTATCTGAGCATGAACGGTCCGTTGCTGGCGAAAGGTCTCAGCTTCTCCGCCCTCTTTGCCTCAGTTCCTCTGCTCTTTCTCCTGACTCTGGCGGGGAGTTTTTTCCTGACCGATGAAGTCCTTGCCATCCTGGAAGTTCAGTTTCTGGCGGGTACGCCTGCGTCCGTTCGACAGTCCATCATGCTGGGGCTCCAGCGTTTTTCGGACCGTCCGGGGTCTCTTACCATAGCGACGGTCGGGGTGTTTCTTTTTTCGGTACACAACCTGTTTTTTGATGTATACCGAGTCGTCCGCACCGGGTTAGGAATTCCTTTGACCCCGGGACGCGGGCGCCTGCGGGCAATCGTCCTGAACACGGTGTTTCTGTTGTTGATTTACGCAGCCGCTCTGGGCACACTGCTTGCCAGACTGGGGGCGTCCTACATTTCGGTACCGGATGTCCTTCTTGAATTACTGGCATGGACAGGAACGACTCTGGTTATGGCAGTCACTCTGGGCAGTATTGTCCGTCTTTCCGGGGGCCGTCCCATTCCGTGTCGCACGGCAATACCGGTATTCCTCATCGCCGCAATCCTCTGGCAGAGCGCCTCGTTCCTCTCCGGTTATATCGTCCGCAGTACGGGCCGCCGAGTGGTAGTGTACGGTGTCCTCGCATCGGCGGTACTCTTTCTCGTGTTGATGCGAATTTTTGCCGAAATACTGCTCCATTCTGCTCTATGGATATACGAGCTGGAGCAGAGACACACCAGAAAGGTACTGTTACCGAATAACACCTCTCCAGGATCGGGCTGACCATCTAACCTCACCGTATTTTACGAAGACGTCAGAAGGCCCCCGTGGCCGCGGCGATTGCATTTTGGGCCAGAACTGCTGCGCCGACGACATTGGCGTTCATTCCCCGTTCATCAACGGCGCTTGGCCGCAGGTAGTTATGTAAACCGAATTTCCCCAGAAACCGCTGCGTGCTCGGTCCAAAATAGGGCAACGCATAACTCGGTTTCCCACCAAGGCAGATGGGAACTCCTTCGGACATGCCGTCTGCAACTGCTCGCTTTATCATCCCCCTCGTCGCATGGGCCAGTATCTTTCCGTACAACCTGTCCGTATTTATGGCGGCTTCAACCCGCATGCTGGACAGCTTGGAGATGTACTTACCCGCCCGGGACGGGTCGGCCATCTGATTCAGCTCATCCATATCAAGAAACCGTTTGTAGAAATCGTCATCTCCGACAACTGCTCGAAACAGCCGCCGCCGCCCCGGTCCGCTTAGGATAATCTCGGCCCGCAGGCTTTCGGGGTCACCGTCCGGGCCCCGTAACGCGGTGTGATCTCCACCAAACTCATTCAGAAGATTGCACTCCAACCGTTCGTAGCTGGCGCCGACTTCCAGAAAAACCTCACGCAACATCATCTTCGAGAGAGAAATTGAGTAGCCCGGTTCGTTGGTCGGATGCAGATCACTGTCCTTCCCACTCCAGTCGGTAGCAGGATACTGGACGACGCCGTCCCGTGAAATCCAGCTCCCGCCCCACCCACCTCCGAAGACCCAGTACAGAAGCTCCACCCGGAGGACGCTCCATTCGGCAAGTCCGCCGGCATCTGCATCGTTGGCAATACCGACGGGTACGTCAAACCGGTTTTCAAGCCAGGTCTTCAGGTTTTGGTCTTGCAGTATTGGGATGTTGCTGATCAGAAGAAAACGGCCGTCCGATCCGAGAATACCCGCAGTAGCAACACCGATTCCCCGCAGGCCCTGGGGGGGCATCCCCGTCCGGGCGACCAGATCGACTATTCTACCGGACAGTCCACGGCAGTAGGCGTCAAACGAACTCCCGTAGTGTTCGACCCCGAATTCGTCTTCAACCACAATTTCAGAGGGACTCAGACAGAGCGCTAATTTAGTGCTTTCTCCCGCCCCAATATCAATGGCAATGGTGTATTCCATGATCGCCGTATTGTAGCGTTCATTTCCGTTCTTGGGTACACTGGACAGATGGTAAAGATCCTGCTCAACACACGACCAGACGATTTCTGGAAAGAACAAACTGATCTGATTCGTCGGCGCATAGACCCGGACGCTCTTTTTGCCCCGGATATTTCTACAGTACGGCACGAAGAGCTGAAGGATGTGCGGGGACTGATTACCTATGGTCTTGATTCTGCGGTCCTTCCCTATCTGACGTCCCTTCAGATTGTGGGAATTCCAATGGCCGGGATTAACACGCTTCCGGTCCCTCAACTTCGAGAGAGGGGAGTCATGATCATCAACGCCCACGCAAACGGAAGATACGTCGCTGAACGGGCGCTGGCACTGCTCCTCGCCGCTGCGGGCAAGATAGTCTCCGGTGACAAGAACCTTCGGCAGGGACGGTGGCACGGATTTGCGGCGGGCGAGCCGGCAGAACTCAGCTGGCGGCCCGTATCGGAGATGACCGTCGTCGTGGTCGGCATCGGATCCATCGGTCAATGGACGGCCAGATACCTGAAACCCTTCGGCTCGCGGATAATCGGGGTCCGCCGACGGACCGGTTCAGACGGCATCCCTGACGGACTGTTTGATGAAATCACCACCGATCTGGACGATGCGTGTCAACGGGCCGACGCGTTGATTGTAACGCTGCCGAGTACTCCCGACACGGTCGGTCTGATCGGCGACGCTCATTTCCACGCTTTGGAGGGTGGTATTCTGGTAAACGTCGGTCGCGGTGACGTCCTGGATGAAAGAGCACTTTACCGGGCGTGTGGAGCCGGCAGAATTACCGCTGCAATCGACACCTGGTTTTCCTACCCGGACCCTCCCGGTTCGCGCTGCATGCCGTCCCGGTATCCTCTGGAACAACTGGACAACGTCGTTCTTTCGCCCCACCTCGGCGGGTATACGCTTCCGGCGACGACCGCAAGCGGCAGAGAGATCGTCGAACGGTTTATCGACTGGGCGGACCGGGGAATGCCGGCGACCATGGAGAACACCGTCGACCTGGAAGCAGGGTACTGATCATGGCCGACCACTCAGCGACACCCTACCGATTTATCACGGAAACGGCCGAATTTTCCCGCTACCGGGACAGCCTCAGAGAACGAGGCGTCGAGTTGGTGGCGGTGGATATTGAAGGAGAGTTCAACCTCCATATCTACGGCGAGCACTTCTGCCTTCTACAGATATTTGACGGACGAGACGCCGTTCTCGTTGACCCCTATACGGTCGACATCGCCCAGATCGGAGCCTTTTTTGAAGACCGGGATACTCTGAAAATCACCTATGATGCCGCCGGCGACCGGAGTCTTCTCTTTCGCCGGCATGAGATCAGGATGCGCGGAATTCTCGATCTTCGCCCGGCGGTCGAACTTCTCCTTTTTGAAAAGAAAGGGCTCTCTTCCGTACTGGAAGATACTCTTGGTCTGGAACCGGCGTCGGGGAAAAAGAAGTTCCAACAGTACAACTGGACTCGCCGACCCATTGATCAGCAGGCGATAGAATACGCCCTGAGTGATGTAACGCCGCTTTTCCGACTGAAAGAGGTTCTTTTTACTGAGCTCGTGAACAAAGGGCTTCTGGACGCCTATATTCGGGAGAACCTGAAGGTCCAGGATACGGATCCTCCCACGGATCGGGAACCGGGTGTGCTCCGATCGGGGCAGTTCCGGCGACTCTCTCCAGAACGGCAGGAGTTATTCCGCCGTATTTTTACCGTCCGGGACAGGTATGCCCAAGAGGCCAACGTCCCGCCCAATGACATGCTCTCCAACAAGGCCCTCTACGCAGTAGTACGTTCCGAAATGCCCCTTGAACGGGCCCGGCCCGGACGTCGCGTGTCCCCTGACCAATTTGCCGCGATGAGCAACGAGATTCGTAAAATACTGTCCCGAAACTAAGACTGCCGGTCGTTCTTCACGGATGACAGCTCCCTGCGGACCGTTTCCATCCGTTCCAGTTGGTCTTGTAAGTCCACCGCTTTGGCCCGTTCATTTTCCACAACCTCCGGCTTCGCCTTACTGATAAAACCATCGCTGGAGAGCTTTCGTTCCGCCTGGGCCAACACTTTTTCAGTCTTTGCAATACTCTTGTCCAACCGGTTGATCTGTCCGTCGACATCGATAAGGTCGCGAATATAGAGATACGCTTCAAAGCCGCTGCCGACGACGGCCACCGCTCCGGCCCTGCGGGAAGAATCGGCCCCGATTTCCAGAGTACCGATGCCGGCCAGCATTGCGATAAGGCTGTCCTGTCGCCGAAAATACTCTCCCAGATCATCCCGCTCAGACGGGACGTAGACGTAGAGGTCAAATTTCTTGCTGGGCGGAATGGTAAACTCGCTACGCATCGTCCGGACTCCCCGCACCAGCTCCTGCAGCCTTTCGAATCCCTTTGCAGAGCGTCGGGACGTTTCGTCGGACCTTACAGCGCTAGGCGCGGGATACGAACCGACAATGACCGCATCGGGTCGACCGGCACCGGATACACTGCTTGTTTTTCGGTAACCGGCCAGCGTCGCCGTCCCGTCGGCAGGCCGCAGTTCAACGGGTAGCTTCTGGTAGATCTCCTCAGAGATAAAACTCATAAAGGGGTGCATCAACCGCAAACTCTCTTCCAATACGTACAACAACAGAGATACCGCCCGGTCTTTACGGGCGTCGTCGTCGGCGTAGAGATTCAGTTTACTCGCCTCTATGAACCAGTCGCAAAAATCACTCCAGAAAAAATCGTAGACTCCCCGGGCCGCTTCATCCATACGGTAGTGGGCCATTGCCTGGTCAACCGTCCGGACCGCCGTATCCAGGCGGAAGTATATCCACCGATCAACCTCATCCAACTCAATCTCGTCAAACGGGACCACCTTGCGCCCCTCAAGATTCATGAACAGATAGCGAGTGGCGTTCCATATTTTGTTGGAAAACTTGCTGCCCAACTGGAAACTCTCCGGCGCAATGGGCACGTCCGATCCCTGCACACTGAGATAGGCAAGGGTAAACTTGTGTGCGTCGGCTCCAAACTTGGCGACAATATCCAACGGGTCAATTCCGTTGCCCAGACTCTTGGACATCTTTCGTCCGTGAATGTCCCGAACCAATCCGGTGATATAGATGTCCCTGAAGGGGACTTCACCCATAAACTCAAGCCCCGCCATGATCATCCGAGCTACCC
>JBAYPC010000088.1:0-8737 GCA_041677905.1 Alkalispirochaeta sp.
CTTCAGTTACAGCCACCGAGAACGCAGTCATGGCCGCGGTCGGTGCCACGGGAAATACCACCATAGAAAACGCCGCCAGTGAACCTCATGTTCAGGATCTGTGCCGTATGTTGAACCAGATGGGAGCGGACATCTCAGGTATCGGGTCCAACATCCTCAGGATACGGGGTGTTGACCGACTGAGAGGCACCACCTTCCAACTCGGTGCCGATTTCATGGAGGTCGGCAGTTTTATCGGCCTTGCCGCAGTTACCAGGGGGGAGTTGACTATTGAGCACGCCGGTGTGGCCAATCTGAAAATGACGCGGATCGCCTTTAACCGCCTGGGTATTCACTGGGACACCGACGGTGACACCGTGCACGTTCCCGCCCGACAGAAACTCCAGATAGAACCGGACTTGGGCGGCATGATCCCCAAGATCGACGACGGTCCCTGGCCGGGATTTCCCGCCGATCTGACGAGCATCATCACCGTCGTCGCCACCCAGGTTGAGGGCACCATTCTAATCCATGAAAAGATGTTTGAATCCCGGATGTTCTTTGTAGACAAACTGATCGCAATGGGCGCACGGATCGTTCTCTGCGACCCCCACCGGGCCGTGGTCAGCGGCCCGGCCCGGCTGAGCGGTTCCGCCCTCACCTCCCCGGACGTTCGCGCCGGCATGGCGATGGTCATTGCCGCCCTCTGTGCTGAAGGCCAAAGCGTCATTCACAACGTCTACCAGATCGAGCGGGGATATGAACACCTGACCCACCGGCTCCAATCTCTGGGGGCGGCAATAGAACGGGTTACAGTCTCCACGTAGTTCGGTTACCTCGTATCTTCCCGTTCATCCAACTGGGAAGACAGCCGGTCGTAGGCACCGCGAATACGGAGAAAAACCTCTTCCAGCTCCTGTTGTTGATAGACTTCCAGAACCGCGTTTCCGTCGGGGTGCAGATTTGCTGCCAACCGGCGGTAGACCCGCTTGAGTTCATCTCGAGTGGACGTCGATGACAGGCCCAGAATCTTACACGCGTCCCGATCCAGACTTCCATAACGCGACTCCAGGCCGACCAGATACAAATCGTCCACACCCCATGCTCGTCCGATTTTTCGGATAATCCTGCGCTGATCCGAGTCCATTCCCTTTCGGGCGAAACAACCAACCCGGGTGAGCGTATCAAGAAGAAGGTGCATATCTGTATCGGACCCGGTCTGCTTTCGTCTGACCAGGTCGGAAAGATAGATCGAAAAATCATCTCTGGGGTACCGTGCCGACACTCGCTGGATATATCGGCGCCGACGAAGTTGAACAACCCTGTCCGGCGCATCATCCCGCTCGTCGCCGGGCCATGGAAGAGACACGGCGAAGTTGATTCGGTCTGTTTCGGCTGTACCAATAAGATGGGTCATAAAAACTGCAGTTGCGTATACGGCGGCGCGGCCAGGATGCCGTTCCAGTTCCGGGCGCCCCAGATACCGCTGCAGCTTCCGGTCATCTCCCCGGGAATTACGGTACTGGTCGACCAGTGACCCAATCAGGAAGCCAAACATCAACCCCGCCGGGCCGGCGGGCAGCCCCGCCACGGCACCGAAAACACGCCCGATATATCGGTTCATGGTCCGACGCGGCGACGGGCCAGAAACATGACGGTGAGAAAGAGAAGGAGAAAAAGCCCCATCAGAGTGACACCGATGACAGCCCCGGCCGAAAGTAACGGTGACAGACCGTAGATAACAAGTGACAGCAGAAAGGAGGATAGACCTCGAAACCACCAGAGGACGGCAGGAAAAAGCGGAACGGCCAGCAGGGATATGAAGGGAGGCCGACCAAGGTAGAAACTGCGATACCGCCAACCAATCGCGATCGACCCAAATGCCACAATAAAAAAGCCAACCAGCTGCAACAGGCGCTGTGCAAACGCCATAGTGGCCGCCGGCTGGAACCTGCCAAAGCGGTCGTACAGTCGGGACAATCCTGCAAGACCGGTAAGAGGCACCGATTCAAAGCGGTCGTGTCGTCCCGCAAGGAGGACAATCTGATCGATACTCGGAATAAGGGGTATGTAACCGGGGATTTCCGTCTGCGGATCTCCTTCAATAAGCCGGGGCCGGTGTATCCGCCCTTCGTCGGAGGTGGTCAGCGGTTCCCGCTCAACAGCGCGAAAAAAGAGGTTTTCATTGATCCGTCGGGCGAAGTCAGACTGAAAATGGAGGACCCCCTCCTCGGAGACCTGGTACACTTCCACGTCGAAGAAGAAGTCGCCCTCCGGAGACTGCACCATCCGGTCGGCAAAGATATATTCGGTCAATCCGGCACTATTCCGGTTCCTAAAAAAAATATCGTTTCGTCCGGTAAAGTGGTTTCCACTGTAGAGCCGTGCATCTTCAACAAAAAACGAAATCTGAGCGACCTTCGCCTCCGCCTCTTCGCTGAAGCGAAGGATATCCGGATCGGTCGGCGCCCGTTCCAGCAACCGCTGAAACTTGAAATAGGCACCCAGAAGTGCTTCGGGCCTCTCTTCAGGATCACCACGCCGTAACTGTTCATAGGCGGCCAGCTTGTCCTGGTACAAGTCCCGGACCGGCTGGTCCTTTATTGCAAAGGACTCACCTTCAATGGCATTGAGCGCCTGTGCCTGCAGCGCCCGGGCGTCCCGGCGACCGTTTGACATTTCTACCGCCCGAGAGGCAAAGTAGTGGGCGCTGAAGTACTTCCCATCCTCGTAGTACTCCTTCGCCGTTTTTAGAAGACTTGCCACATCCAACTCCGACACTTCGTAGAACCGATGTTCCTCTTCCCCATGGTCTGCGCCGCCGGCCCGTCCATAGGATGCCAGCCTGCGGCTGGTCTCCCGACTCGCCGCTTCAGAACGGACGTCATTCAGGAAAAACCGAACCTCGTCGTTCTCTCCCATGACGGAGAGGTAGATCTCTGCATACCGCTGAGCCGCTTCCAGTTGTCCCATCAACCGTGCGTGTTGAGCGTCGATCCATGCGGTTCGGGCAACGGTGCTGTAATACCGTATCTGTTCCAGTCGAACGTTCTGCCGGGGGCCGACCGCACCGATCCAGACACCGTAGACAACCCCGACAACCAGCACAGTTACCAGCACCGGCTTGATGGTGCTGATCAACGACGCTCGGGCACCCAGGTCAAATGAACTGACGGCAAAGGAAAAAGTGATTATACCGGCCGTTCCCGCGATAAGGGGAATCTGGTCGAAGAGGTGAACCAGGCAGTACCGAACCAGATACACCGTACGCAACTCGTCCAGTACTGTGACGAAACTCAGTGATGCATATCCGTCGTACACCGCAAACGCCGCAGCAATGAGAAGTGAAACAAGAAAGACGATCAGATAGCGAAAAAAAGCGGTCACTCGCCACCTCCCTCTTCCGCAACCTCCCGCTGCCACAAGGACAGACCGGGGAGGAAAAGTGAAACCCCCAGAAGGAGAACAGCGGACACCGTCCATATCAGGACCGCAGGATGGGCGACCAGAACCGGAGGAAGTCGAGAGATTAACGGCAGTTTTTCAATCAGGCCCCCCGCCCAGGCAGGTACACCAAGAACAAATCTCAGATACGCCAGGGCAATTACCAGGTTCAAGAGAGGCCACCGGAACAGCCGAGCCGGAGTCCACACAGCGGCCAACGCCACGAGGAAAGCGATCCAGATCACGAGAAAATCCGGGATCATCCTGTCGTGAAAGGCAGCGGCGAGAGCAGCAAAGAGCAGACTGATATCTTCGGCGATATTTCGCAGCGTTCTCGGGGCGTGCCACCAGAGTATCTCCGAAAACTGTTCGGTAGACACCGACTCACCATCGGAAAAGACGATACGCGAATCTACGGCATTCCACGTGCCTTCAGGTTGATGGTCTAAAACGGGCAACTCATTGTGCCGGGCAACCAGAATGTCCGATAAGGCGACCCCCGTTGCATCGCCGATCCGGATCGAAACGTCGGTTCCTGAAAGTATGACTCGCTCCGGCAATCGCCGCCTCAGGGCGGGATCGCCTGTGACGCCATATCCGGTTGAACCATCCAGAAATAGGGCGCCGCCAAGTGTCAGACCGGCGGACGCCGTCAAAAGGACAAGGAACAACAACGGAACGATAGGTTTGAGAACTGAGCGGACAATGGTCAAGATGAACGCAGGAAAAACAGCACCCAGTACAATCGGACCAACCATATTGGTGGCACTCATACCGGGCGGTTCGTAAAGGTAGACAAACAGTCCAATAATGGCCGAAAAGAGCAGGACATTTAGAAGAAATACCACCGGTACCAACAATGTCCGTTTCACAAGATATCCAGATTACCGTTTTGACCACGGGTTTTCCACAGTTGTTCCACAATGAACGTCAGATAAAAAGCCACACTTCCATGGACCAACCGTAGCAAATTGACACAGAGTTTTCGTTGAAAATAGCTTGACACGAAGTATTTCCTTATCAGCAAAACACTTATGCTCCGCAATTTTTTCACCTTGTTAATCGCTCCATTTCTTCGGTAACACGAAAACTGCCGATAACCACTTGCAACATATAAAGTTCGCGAGTTATCCACTACTTATCCACATTAAGATTAGAAGTATTTATGGTATCCCCGTTGTAACGGTAGCCGCGACCCCGAACCGTCTCGACCACGCTCCGGTTAACACCGAGAGAACGCCGCAAACGGGCAATGTGCATATCCACAGCCCGGGATCCAATGCGGCCGTCAACACCGATTTCCGCAAGACCGGCAAGGACATCCCGAGATACAACCCGACCCGGTTGCCGTACGAGGGTCCGCCAGATCGCCGCCTGGACGGTGGAAAGCACGTACGTTTCATCTCCCAAAGTGATAATCCGCCCCGTCCGATTACCCTCTACGCCGTACACGAGGCGCTGCACCCGTACCAACAGCTCGACTGCGGTCCAGGGGCAACAAAGGTAGTCGTCCGCCTCAAGCAGTAACGCCCGTTCCATGTGCTCAACAGCACCATAGCCGATCCGTACGGCTCGGCCTGGACGGACGGCGCCACTATCGAGCCAGAGGGGACCGCCCACCATGTCCGCAGGAACGACGATCGCGGCCATGTTCCTGCCAACATGGCCGGCAGCCCGCGAAGGAGACACGTATACCGTATTTTTCTTACGTTGGAGCATTTCGCCTGCCAGACGGACTGAATATGAACCGTCGTCAACCACAAGCATGATGCCCATGGACTACCCTTTGGGAGTTGTGTTGGAAGGGGCCTCTCCGGAGTCCGCTGTATCCTCTGTTTCCCGCTGAAGCGAGCGTTTCAACGCCTCCAACGAACGGTCTATTTCATCATCAGGAACCGTTGCGGTATCTCCGGCCCCGATTTTTTTGCGCAGGTCTTCAAGAAGGGTGTCACCGTCGGGCCGTTCCAGCGCGGCAATCTGGTCTTCCAGACTTTTATCGGAACTGCCCTGATCAAGCTCGGCAAGGGCGTCGGTCTCTATTTCGAGTTGCTCGACCCGCTGGGACATCCGGTCAAATGCCTCGAATGCGGAGGTATCGCCGAGCCCATGGATGATCTCCTGAATCTTCTTCTGGGCTTCCGCCTGTTTTGCCCGGGCAACCAGAACACTTTTTTTGCGTTGCGCCTCTTCGATACGGTCCTGAAGGTCTCTCAGAGAGGCTTTCAGCTGTTCTACCGCTGCATGCTGCTTTTCATACTGCCCTGCAAGCTGCTTCGCATATTCTGTTTCCCGCTGTTTGCGTTCCAGCGCCTGCCGGGCCAGGTCTTCTTTACCGGCACGAAGGGCAACAATGGCACGCTGTTCCCACTCATCACCGTGCCGGCGTTGTTCCTGAACGTGCCGTTCCAGCCGTTTCTCTTCGGTTATGGCGGCCGCAACATTTCGCTTTGCCTCCATCAACTGCTTGTTCATGTCCAAAACGAGTTGATTGAGCATTTTTTCCGGATCTTCCGCCTTGCGAACCAAGTCGTTTACATTTGAACTGATTAATCTTCTCAAACGTTGAAACATACCCATTTAAACTACCCGTTCCGGTCTTGATCTGCCGACGATAATGCACCGAACGATTGGTGGCGTTTCAACCGAGAAATACCTGCCCGCCGGCGTCGATGGCGAGTATGGTCTTGCAGTTGGAACAACGAAAACGGCCCGGTTTGGAAGCTTTCAGCTTGGTGGAGCAGATGGGGCACTTGAATATCTTGGGAAAAACTTCGGACGACTGCTGGGCCGGTCCACCCCTGGTGAAGTGTTCAACCGCATCGTCCAGTGAGTCCTTGATGTGGAAGAACTGGGAGAAACCGAGCAATTGAAAGACTTCATATACCTTTGGCTGTATTTCAAGGAGTACCAGGTCACCACCCTTCGGTTTGACCGCTTTGAGAAACGCCGTAAACGAACCGATCCCGGTACTCGAAACGTAGTTCAGACTACCACAATGGAAAATCAGCCGGTTGAAACCTGCTTCGATAGCCCGATTGATGCGTTTCTGGAAAAAATTCGAATTATAGGTATCGATATATCCGGTCAGATAAAGAACAATACACCCTTCAACACTGTCAATTTTCTGGAGACGGATCTTGAGACTTTCGTCTTTTTCTTCATCAAAGCCCGGAATGATGTCGTTATTGTTCATAATCGTCGTTACTTCCTGGATTTTTTAATAGTAGAGCGGCACTCCGAAATTGTCAAACCGGGTTACCTCCATAAACTCGTCATACGAGCCCTTGATCAACCGTAATGATCGATCCGTTTATATCCGGTTCTTCGGCAAGAACCAGGTCATTTATTAGCCTTGCGATGCGTTCCGGCTGAATTAATGTCCCCCGAGGGGATTTTTTCCGTCCTTCTGCCCGTGCGGTTTCGGTCAGGTACTCGGTATCAACATATCCCGGCGAAATCAAATTTACCGTCACATTCTTCCCATCCGTGGCCGCAGCCGCCGATTTGCACAGGCTGACCACGCCGGCCTTGGCAGCTGCATAGGCCGGAATTTCAAGAAATCCTCGGTGCTGATCCGCTCTCGGACCACCAAAAAGGACAATTCGCCCCCATTTACGTCGCACCATCTCCGGGAGGTACCGGGAAATCAGCACCCCCGGTAAGGCCAGATTCAGTTCCACCAGAGTACTCCACTCTTCCGCAGAAGTCACCGGTAAAGATCCGTATCGAATCGGACCAAAGGCGACCACAAGAATATCAATCCTACCAATATGGTCAAGGTCCGGCAAGATATCAGAGGCTTTGTTTAGATGTCGGAATAACGGGGTTGCCGTACCACCGTGGTTTCGGATATATCCAACGACCCGATCGAGTCGTTTTTGGTCGTTACCACCATGACAGACTACCTCGGCACCTTGCTCTGCCAGGGCGTACGTTACCGCCCGACCTATTCCACCGCTCCCCCCAATTACAAGGGCACGTTGCCCGAAAAGACGCGTACTGTGGTAATCAGCTCTGGACAGGAGACCCATAGCGTAAGGATACAGTTGTATTCCACTTATGAGCAACCTATACTGCTGGTATGAGGCGTACGATCCTGAATCTGGTCGGAGCAGTTGTTTTTGTTACAGTGGTCACTTCGGCAGTTGCGCAGATGCCGGTGGATTCCCCCGACTCCTTTCGTGCTTCCGTTGATCTTGGCACCACCCTGATCGAGCTGGACGAAGCAACAGGGGACATGGCCCGGCTGGAGGAACTGTCACGGCGGGTACTTATCCTGAACGGCACCGTTAACGCCGTCACCGTCTATTCGGAAGAGCCCGATGACTACTACGTCGAAATGGAGATCGTCTCAGGGCGGTGGCACGGGGTGGAATCGGTCCGGATATATCGGGCCTACGTCTTCTTCGATGATCCCGTATTCACCGGACGAATGGCCGAACGGGCACCCCGTGAGCCCGATCCCGACTCAGACCTCATCTTGCGAAATGACAACGTTCTGATAGCAGGTAAGCTGGTCAGTGTGGCAGAAGACCCGGAAGGTCACCCTGTTCCGGTCCTCCAGGCTTACGAAATCCGCCTTCTCCAGTAGACGCGTCGCCGGAAGGCGTATCGTCTCCGTCAAGCTCAATGTGACGCATATCCACCCGGGAACCATCGGCATTGACGATCGCCCGGCCCAGCACGGCATTCAGTTCCCGGACATTGCCTGGCCAGGTGTACCGGGTAAACCACTCGATGACATTTGGTGCAATCTGAACGTCGCTGCGATTTCGCCGTTTAAGGAGATAACAGGTAAGTTCTTCAATGTCTTCGATATGATCTCTCAGAGGTGGTACTTCGATCCGCAGCGCCGCAAGACGGTGCCAGAGATCCCGACGAAAATCGCCGTCTTGAACAAGAGATTTCAGATTTTGGTTTGTCGCCGAAACAACCCGTACGGAAATCTCGGTGTTCGTTGCACTGCCGACCCTGCGGATCCGTCCGCTTTCCAGAGCGCGCAGGAGTTTGGGCTGCAAGCGGTGCGACAGTTCACCTATTTCATCCAGAAATACAGAACCGCCGTCGGCGGCACCGAAAATACCCGGTTTCGTTTCGGCCGCATCGGTAAAAGAACCTTTCCGCACCCCGTACAACTCCGACTCAAAAAGACTTTCCGGTACCGCTGCTATGTTGACCGTCTGGAAGGGACCGTTACTGCGGTTGGACATAAGGTGGACGCTCCGGGCAACCAGTTCCTTGCCGACACCGGTTTCTCCCGTTATCAGCACCGGTTCATCGGACCGGGCGATACGACGAATCCGGTCGCGAAGCA
>JBAYPC010000089.1:0-8724 GCA_041677905.1 Alkalispirochaeta sp.
CGCCACGAAAGTCGCCGCCTCAGAGTGATAACAGGAGTATCATCTGGAAGTGATACCTCCAGGAGAAGGCCCGCCGGTGAGAAGGTCGGTCGGTTCAGCGCACCCCGTCTTTGCCTTTTTCCGGGCGCATCCAGACGCTTTTTTTACTGGCGAATGCGCGCTTCTTCGCAATAAAGAGAAACGCGATAAAGGTAAATAGCGCATAGGCCACAGAAACGCCCAACCCCGCCCAGAAGTACATCATGTTCCCCGTTGTAGCTGCGTAAGCAGGCAGGTTGATCGCCAGAATAAACGGAATAGCCAGCACAAAGGTGATACCCGAGGCGTACATGTAATCGGCAGCTACCGGCGTTTCAAATTCCGGATCGATCACCCGGAGCAACGCGAGCCCTGTGGGAAGGGTCCCCGTAGAAACACCGAATATCATCAGCGTCCGATGGAACTGGTGGTCCACAAAAATCCGTGAACAGAACCAGGGAATTACAAGCAGTGACACCAGTCCGGCTATAAGCGCCAAGAGGACGATGGGAATCAGATACGCCTTCACCACCACAATAGAAATAGCCCCAATAGCGGCGGCTACCATGAAATCTACGGACAATCCGGAAATCCGAGTCAGAGTTTTGTTGTCAACGGCAAAATCCAGGCCGGTCCGGCGCATGACCGTCCGTACCAGAATACCCGTCAGGGCGGAGAAGATAAAGTTGATACCCCAGAGGTTAACCGCCAGATCGGTGGCCAACGGACCGAGTTTGGACAAAAGCACGGTAATACCGGAAAGAAGCAGATAAGAGAGCAGATACACCGTGAAGACCAAGGCCAGGTGAAACGTAAATGTGTCAATCGCCTCGCTCTCAGTCGACATTTCAGCACCAACGGGCCGACGTTTACGGGAGGGGAAAATACCGCTTTTCGTTGCCGACCCTTCCAGCCCCTTGAGAAATTCTTCGGACAACCACTTTCGCCGAATACCCATGTTGATGAGAAAGACCCCGCCGAAACTGGCAAAGACGAATCCCATTGCCGCAAAGGTGAGTCCAATACTGCCCGCACCGGCAAATCCGAATCTGGCCCAGCCGATGCCGATCGCGTACGCCTGCCCCGGGCCCTGGGCGAAGCCGAGGGGCAACAGGAAACCGAACGACGGAAAGAGGTCGGGCATAACCGTTCTCATGAGGACAAACGTAAAGAGCAGCCCGATAATCGCCTGAACTCCAAACTGCGATAACGTCGCGATGGATGTCGCAAAAATACGGTTGTCACCTTTGCGCCCTTTGAAGGCGGTGGCACGGAGCGTCATCGAGATAAACGAGAGGCTCAACAGATGGTATACCAGCTCACCCAGATGCGCTGAATCAACACCGATATGCGGTGCGATGTAGTTATAAAAAGGCAATATGATAAAACCGGCCGTCAGCGCATTGGGGATCAGATAGCGCTGGAAAAACCGGAAACGATATCTCAGCCCCGTTGCCAGCAATAACCCAACGGACACTACTCCCAAATCGACAAACAAACTCCAGGTAAATTCCATCCTCGAATCATAATCGACGAAGTAACTATGGACAACGGGAAAGATTGCCGATTACTGTAGAGAGGGAGTGCGAAATGGTCTCAAGGATGCCTAAAGTAGTAGTTTTGGTCACAGTTCTTTTCTGTATCGGCCGTGTATCCGGCGGATTGTTCGCTGAGGACCAGCTGATGGACCAACCGACCGAACTTTTTGACGTTGTCCGGGATGTGTTTGCTCCCTTTGTCTCTCGCCTGCGGGTCGCCGTTCGGGACCCCCAGATCCGCCTTACCTGGCGGGACGCCGAGGACCTGGACGGTGGTTCCTATCGTGTGTACCGGCACACTGCAGAAATTACTCGGGATACCTTCGCGGCGGCGAAGCTGGTCGCGGAAGTACCTCCAGGAACGGAAACCTGGCTCGATACACCCGAGGAAGGGGGCAACTATTTCTACGCAGTAATCGCCGTCGATAAGACAGACACGGTATTCCCCATTTTTGTTCCCTTCAGAAATAAGACGATACGTTCCGTAACCATTGCTCAGGTGAAAACGGAAGAAGACCTGGCCGCAAAAGTCTCCGATATAGCCGCCATGGTTCAGGACCACGCTATCGTTGTCCGCTTTGAGACCTCCCGGGGTGGACGGGACCTGGTGGTCTATCGAACGACAACACCGTTCCGCACAGTGGACGACATTCAGGCAGCTACTCTGTTAGATGAATTTGAAAGCACGACTCGCCGGTTTGTCGATTATCCGGTGCCCGGCGTCGATTATTACTATGGCGTCTTTGACAAATCCCTGATTGAACGCGGCAGCGTCAGCATTACCCCCGGTGAAAACACCCTGACAACAGCCGTCCGTATCGGACTGGACGCTGCGCCGGATATCACCCTCCAGTTTCCCCGGTCGCCAAAGCGCCGCGCTCCCCTCCCCATGCTCCACCTTGTCCGGGACATCCGCACAGGTGAACGGCTCGCCCGTAACCCCACCCCGGAGCGATCAGAAGTGAGGATGTCCCAGAGCGCCGAATCTGCAGTCGCCTACTTTCTCGCCCGGGCACCGGAGCCGGTGCCCTTTCGGCCGGAGCCGGTCGTTCTCCCGGAAGAACGCAGCGGTGACGGCGAAGGTGTCGCGCGCACCCTTTCTGAAGTAGTTCGGACCGATTTTGCTCAAGAGCGGTACGCTGTGGCCACCGACCATTTACGAAGAATTCTCACGCTTCCTCTGAGTGACACGCTGGAACGGCGGACGCGATTCTACCTGGGGCAGGCTTTGTACTTCGACGGTCGCCACGAACCGGCGTTCATGGAGTTTCTCCTGGCGTCGGAGGGAGAGCTCTACTCGCAGACAAAACCGTGGCTCAATGGAATTCTACTGCCCTGGGGTTAGACAGTTACTTGGTGTTCTCTATTTTCAGCGAGACCGAAGTGGTTCGGCTTTCTCCCGGTTCTAGAGTTGTCGGCCAACGAAGCACCACACAGTTGGACTGATAGAACCAGTGCAGACGATCCCAGAGTACTCCAACTGCTTCTACCGGAAAGCTCCACAGTTCGGGCCGGTCCGACGGATTGATCGTAACGGTCGTTCCGTTATGAAGGTCAAAAAACTGTATGTCCGAGATCCCTTCGGCGGCAAAACGGTCGGGTGATATCTCCTGGCGCTGCCGGCCCTGCCGTAAATGGAGACGCAGTTTCCCCGGTTCAAGCGATTCAAAGGACAGATTTATCTCACAGGCGTGGTCGAACTGCACCGGCTCCATACCGTTGTTTGCCAGGCGGTACTCAAGTTCGATCCTGTTTTTCACAAAACGGTACGTTTTCCTGATTGAAATCTCACCAAGGGAACCCGGGGTAGTACAGACCGTCTCAAACACCACGGTGTTGTGGTCCTTGTCCAGATTCATCAGTTTGTAATCCTGGGAGTCCAACCGGCATAGCTGCCGTCGCTCACCTCCGGCAAACAGCTCCATCTCATGGCCGGGCACCAGCAGGTGATCTACAAACGCCGCCCGGGGCCAGTCATCATAGCCGGCGGCAGCAGATGCTTCATCGTGAAACGGTTCAGGACGACGACGGAACGTATCCAGGTAGTTCCAGTTTCGGGCAATGTAATCCAGTTCGAATACCATAGCCCCCGTAAGGTCGACATAGGCGTTCAGCTCATTCCCCTGGTATAAAACTTCGTCTTCACCGTCCAGATCGACATCCACCCTGGAGAGGGATGGAATGAAGATACCCCGTTCCCGAGTAGTTTTTTCCGCTTCGATAAGTGCCGCGTACGTTGCTTTTCGCAGGGCCGACCGGTAGATACCACCGGTAGAGTTCAGCCAGTAGGCAAAATGGCTCTGACCGCGCCAGAGCTCTTCCCGGGCCGTCATTTTTCGGTACTTGTCGCCGCGAACCTGATTGACCAGAACATGAGTGTGCTGCATTTTTGCGTAGAGTCGGCCGCTTTCGGGATACACTTCCATAATGGAACGAAAACTGCGCCACTGGTCCTTGTAGTCCACCGGTAAATCGGGAAATACCCGACGAAGCCACGCCATAAGACCGTAGAGGGAACTCACCGGTGCGTACCGCCTGCTCCGCGGACGGTAGGACCGGAGCGCCCGCTGGGGAGTACCAATGTGAATCCAGTCCGCATTTTCGGCAAGGAGGGCCAGAAACTCCTCAAACCACTCCACTCGCTGCTTGGAAACGGCTCGGTCAAGTCCAACATCACTTCCATCAAAAAGCAGAGACACAAGGGGCGTCTGCCGGGGCGAACTGCCGTTCCGGTCGTCCATCTCTGCTATCGTTCTGAGTTCCTGAACCATATCTGCGGGCGAGGCAACAAACATGCGCTGCGACAGCTCATGCGCAAGAGGAAGCAGGATAAGCGTCTTGCCCTGATCCTCCGTCAGAACCGGGTGGTGGCCAATCCGCCCCGCCAGTTCGTCGTGGATCAACGATCCCACCGATTCATCGGAAGAGCCCTTTCCGACTCTACCCACGTATCCGGAGTTGACTCCATTTTGACTCTCGGCACCAAAGTAAAAAGCGCTGTCCCGAAGAAATGCGTACTCGATGCCCCCGGCGTTCAGGTTGGCGGCAATGCGCTGATCCCAGACACTTTCGGGAATCCACGCACCCCGGGGGCGCCGCCCAAAACACTTGCGAATATGGGTGGTAAGACGCTCGATCTGCCCAATTCGATCGGTCTTCGGAATCAGAGGCAGGATCGGTTCAAAAAAGGCCCCGCCCAGAAGTTCAATCTGTCGGCGTTTCACCATTTCCGTAAGGACATCTACGAATTCGGTGTGGTGTTTTTCCAACCATTCGATGAGCAGACCCGAATAGTACATGGTGAAGTGAATATGGTCGTAGTTGTAGAGGAGTTTCAGAAGAGGTTTGTAGGAGTATTCGTAGAGCGCATCCTGGTCGCCCTGTGCCAGATCGACGGCCTGACTGTTGTGTGACCCCAGGATGAGGTTGATTGGATTCATGTGCGCCGTAAGTGTACCTTGCCGGTATCCGGTCCGCAAGGCCGCAGTGATACTCTTTCCACATTGTAGTACACTCTCTTCCGGAATATGGCACTCGTAACACTACAACAGATCAGCCTGAGCCACGGCGGACCCAACCTTCTCGACGAAGTCTCTTTGACAGTTGAACCGGGAGACCGGTTGTGTCTGGTCGGGCGAAACGGCGTCGGGAAAAGCACCCTCCTTCGGATAATCGCCGGCGAAGAAACACCGGACTCAGGAACAGTCGCCACAGCAGACGGCGCCAATCCGGTGTATCTGCCGCAGGAGCCGACCGGTCAGGACCTTCCCGACCGGTCCGACCTGGACGTACAGAAGTATCTCACCCGGCTCGACATGCCCGTCGATCACGAATCGGAGACGATGTCCGGGGGCGAACTCCGGCGGACCCTTCTGGCCGCAACACTCGCCGCCCACAGTGACGTACTGCTGCTGGACGAGCCGACCAACCACCTGGACATCGAAACGGTGCAGTGGCTTGAAGAGCACCTGCAAAGCCCCCTCTTTCGCGGGCGGGGCGTCGTTTTTGTCTCCCATGACCGCGCCTTCGCAACGCGCGTGGCAAATCGGATAGGAGAATTGGATCGGGGCACTCTACGGGTCTACAACGAAGATTACGACACCTATATCGAACGGCGGAACCACCGCCTGCAGGCAGAGGAAAAACAGCAGAGAGAATTTGATAAGAAACTGGCCCAGGAAGAGGCGTGGCTTCGAAAGGGCACCCGAGCCCGCCGCACCCGTGATGAAGGCCGTGTCAAAGCTCTTCTGGCGATGCGCAAGGACTTTCGGGAACGACGAAACCGTATAGGTTCGGCCCGCCTGGGTATTGCCGAAGGAAACCGTTCGGGAGACATCGTCCTGGATACTGAAGACCTCGCATTTCGGTGGGACAACAGCACCTCTCCCCTCTTCGCCGATCTGACCACCACCATTTTTCGCGGGGACCGGATCGGGATAGTCGGTCCCAACGGCGCCGGGAAGACGACCCTGGTGCGCCTCCTTCTCGGTGATCTTGACGACGGCGTCCGGACCGGTTCCCTGCGGCGGGGAGCCAACCTTGAAACGGTCTACTTTGACCAGCTTCGTGAGCAGGTCGACCCGACGGCAACTCTGTCTCACGCCATCGGCGACGGCTACGATACCGTTACCGTAGGAACCACCCGCCGCAACGTCACCGCCTACCTCAAGGACTTCCTCTTTTCCGAAGCCGACTTCAACCGACCAACCCACACCTTAAGCGGCGGGGAACGGAACCGCCTCCTTCTGGCCCGGCTCTTTGCCTCACCATCCAACGTTCTCGTCCTCGATGAGCCGACAAATGACCTGGATATGGATACCCTTGAACTCCTGGAAGACCGCCTGTCCGACTATTCGGGCACCATCATTCTCATCAGCCATGACCGAAAGTTTCTGGATAACCTGGTCGGCGGTTGTCTGGTCCTGCCCGGAGATGGAACGGTTCAGCAGTACGCCGGCGGGTATTCCGACTGGAAGGACCAGTATGAGAGCTACCTCTCCGGCAGGGCACCCGCTTCAGTGACGCCCTCCGGGTCGACATCGACATCAGCTTCGGAGAAGAAGGCCGGACAACCGAGCGCGCCCCGGCCCAAAACCCGACAGCGAAAACTCAGTTTCGCCGAACAGCGGGAGCTGGAAGGGCTTCCGGACCGGCTGGAAACGCTGGAAGCAGAAAGGGAAGAGATTCACGATCTTCTGGCTAACCCCGACCTCTATAGGCAAACCACATCAGCCACCCCCCAGGGCGACAGTCTGGACACCCGAGATCCCGGCGAACTCACCCGCCGACTCGCCCAATTGGACGAAGAGATCGGGGCGGCCATGAGACGCTGGGAAACCCTGGAAGAGATCGCCGCCGCTGATTCAACGTATGAAACCAGCGGCTGACATCAACCAATAGCCACCAACCCATAGCCTTGCACTTTTGGAGTTTTCAACCTATTGTTCGGACGTTCTTATGGCAAAATACGTGGTAAAACGGCTGGGCATGACCTTTCTGACACTGCTGCTCATAGTTGTTCTGGTTTTTTTCCTGATGCACGCGATACCGGGTGGACCCTTTACGGCGCAACGGGAACTCCCTCCGGAGGTAGAAGCCGCCTTAATCGCCAAGTACAACCTCGATGAAAGCCTGGGCCGGCAGTTACTTCACTACATCCAGGGCCTTCTGAAAGGCGATCTTGGACCGTCCTTCAAGTACCCGGGGATGCGGGTCAACGATTTCATCGTTCAGGGTTTTCCCGTCTCGGCACGCCTCGGTTTTGTTACCATACTGTTCGTCCTCGCCGCTTCAATTCCCCTCGGTATCGTTGCAGCACTGAAAAACGGTAAGTGGCAGGACGTGTTCACCATGGTCCTTGCCACCGTCGGTGTCACGATTCCCTCTTTTGTGATTGCCACAGTTCTCATGTATTTTCTCAGCCATAAACTGGGTTGGCTGCCCGCATTCGGCCTGGACTCTCCTGTATCGTACATCCTTCCAGTTCTTGCCCTCGGGGGGTACTCTATGTCGTTCATGGCCCGGTTGATGCGATCCAGCCTTCTTGAGGTTATGGGGCAGGACTACATCAGGACCGCCCGGGCAAAAGGACTGACCGAGTACAAAGTCGTCACCCGCCACGCCCTGCGGAACGCCCTTATCCCGGTCATAACGATACTTGGACCGACAATTGCGGCACTCCTGACCGGGTCATTCGTTATCGAGAAGATATTTGCCCTTCCTGGCATGGGAAAACATTTCGTCACCAGTATCACCAACCGTGACTACACGACGATTCTCGGTATCTCCGTCTTCTACTCAACGTTTCTGGTGGTAATGGTCTTTGCCGTAGACATGTTCTACGTTCTCATCGATCCACGGATCAAGTACGAATGAGTCATCCTGCCGTCACGTCCCCTCTCTGGGACGAAATCGATATCACCGATGAGAAGAGTGAGACCCTCGCAGCGGTCCACCGGACTTTTGCCGGGGACGTGTGGTTTCGATTCCGTCATAAACCGGCGTCCGTCGTTGGACTGGTACTGATCGCATTCATTCTCCTCTTTGCGATCTTTGGGCCCTTCCTTTCAAACCACAGTTACGCAAAGCAGGAACTTGCCTTTGTCAATATCCCGCCCCGGCTGGACCTTTTTATGATAGGAGATGACGCAATTTACGTCTCCAGAAACCTGAAGCCGATCCACGTTGCCTCGGACGGCACCCTTCTGTCCGCCCTGCCGCGAATCGAAGAAAATCTGGCGAAAAAGGTGACTTCCTACGACTTCAACGGACAGACAGTTGCCGTGGATTACAGCGTCCGCCCGGCGCGCCTGATAGACCCCTCGGGCACTCCCGTAACCGAGACTGTTACCGTTCACAACAAGACCTATCTTCTGGGAACGGACAAACTCGGTCGGGATCTGCTCACTCGCCTGATGATCGGAGCAAGAATATCCCTGCTCGTTGCGTTTGTCGCCGCATTCACCAACCTCGTCATCGGCGTTCTCTACGGAGGTATCTCGGCGTATATCGGCGGGAACACCGACACGGTTATGATGCGAATTGTCGATGTCGTCGCCACCGTCCCCCTGACGCTGTATGTCATCCTCATCATGGTCGTTCTTCCCCGTGATTCGGGAATCACCAGCATCATCATCGCCCTCGGCTCGGTCTACTGGGTCAATATGGC
>JBAYPC010000090.1:0-8712 GCA_041677905.1 Alkalispirochaeta sp.
GACGATGTCTATGTGACGGTCAAACCGGAGGCCCTGGAGATTTCCCGGGGTTCCGGTGAGCTCACAGGCCGGGTGGACGTGAACTCTTTTGTCGGCGCAGTGACGGAGTACAAGGTGGAGTTTGACGGGCAGTTTCTCACGGTTGTTCATCCGAATACCGGTGAGTCGGTGACGCTCTTTCAGATGGATGAAGAGGTGGCGATTCACCTGCGCCCGGAGTACTGCCGGATATATCCTCGATAGGCTTTGAGAGGCTGCTCTAGCGGGCTATCCGGCCGAGGCGGGTGTGGCCGGGCTGATGGGGTGCAGCTGAACAGAACGCCGGCGTTCAATCTTCAATATCCGGATTCTGGAAATGCGGACTGCCGGGTGTCGCTTTTTTTCTATATATGTGTATTCTTCTCGGATATGAAACGGTTGTTACACGTGATTGCCGATTATCGGCCGATGTCGCAGGAGTTTGGTGAGATCTTGCAGCGGGTGTGGGCGCAGAACTGGGATCTGGATCTGGTGGTGGTGCCGACGTCGGTTCCGTCGTTGGATACGGTGGGGACGGGGTATCTGGTGGCGCAGCTGGCGCTGGGGGAGAATCCGCCGGGGACGGTGCTGTTTGTGAACACGGCGCCTCGGAAGGAGCGGAAGGGAGCGATGACGAACAACGCCGGGGAGCGTCTGGTCTGGGCGCGGCTTGCAAATGGTGTTGAGGTTGTCGGGGTGAACAGTGGGTTCAGTCTGTCGCTGCTGCGGGAACAGATAACGGACCTGCGGGCGCTGAAGGTAGAGGACGCGGGGAGTCAGTTTCGCAGCAGGGATTTCTTTCCCCAAGCGGTGGCGGATGTGCTCCATGGTCGGCACGAGGCCCGACTCGGTGAGGCGCTTGATCCGGCGGTGCTTCCGGTATTTCCGGAGTCGGTGGTCATGTGGATCGACGGGTTTGGCAATGTCAAGACGAGTGTGCGCCGGAGTGTCAGTGAGGCTCGCTGGAAGGAAGGGCAGAAGGTGCACGTGGATATCAACGGGAAGCGGGCGACGGCACTGGTCACGGGTGGTGTCTTTTCGGTGGATGAGGGGGAGTTGGCGTGGAGTGTCGGTTCCAGCGGTCACGACGATCCGTTTATGGAGGTCTTTCTGCGGGGCGGCAGGGCGGCAGATCTCTTTGAAAAACCTCATGCGGGACAGGTGGTGGTGGTTTCGGAGGTGTAGCAACAAGCGCGGGGCGAGCCGGACCTGGCAGCGGGGCGCGCGGGTCTTGCCGAGCTGGACCTGACAGCAGGGCGCGCGGGTCTTGCCGAGCTGGACCTGACAGCGGGGCGCGCGGGTCTTGCCGAGCCGGACCTGACAGCGGGGCGCGCGGGTCTTGCCGAGCTGGACCGGTTAGCCGGCGCATATGGCCCGGCAAGCCCGGCGCTCCCGGCGGGCGTGTTCCAGGCCTGGGATGTCAGATATTTAGAAATGCACGACGGCGGTTAGCTCGGTGACGAAATCGCGCTGCAGGTCGCCGAACTCGGTGGCGGGGTCGCCACTGTTCCAGAGGACGGTGGCTTCCAGCTCCACTCCGGGTATGCGCAAGAGGGTGAGACTGTGAGAGACCCAGGCGCTTTTGTCGGAAAGGTTTGTGAGTAAAGCGTGGGATGTCGCCCACCGGTTCACGACGGAGAGGGTAAACTCTCCGGAAAAATAGCGGTATCCCGGACGGGCGAATCCGCCGGAGTAGTCTGAGGTCACCGAGAAGTCCGAGAGTTCCGACAAGTCGTTGAATACGGTCTGCGGGTAATGTGCGGCGAGGCCGTTGTAGAGGTATTCCCCCATCAGAGAGATATCGGTTTTTGCCCCGGTCCAGGTGTACTCGGCTCCCAGGCTCCACAGGGGCTGGTAGTCCATGACCTGTCCCCGGGGGTCGTAGGCTTCCACGGCCGCTTCCCCGGCTATCCGGACGGGCCCGACGGGAAATGACGTGACCATGCCCGGCCGGAGGGAGGTACGTATCTGGTAGATAAGGGTGGCGCCGATGTCGACCGGTACGGAGGTGTCTGCTCCAATAGTGGCTGTGCCGTAAACGCCGTAGCGGATGTCGTCGGTATCTTTTGTATGAACTGCGTTCTGTATTGCTGTGTTCAGCAGGAGTGACAGGTCCGGTGTTGGTCGGATGGCGAGACTGACTCCGTCAAACCCGGGCTGGATTTCTCTGTCGGGATGGTGGGGATGGATGCCGTCGGTCACGGAAAACGTATAGGCGGTGCCCCAGTTTATGCGCTGTCGGCCGGCCTGGAGGGTAAACCAGGTGGCGGGCTGGACGGCCACAAATGCCTGGTAGAGCCGGTGGGTCAGATCGACTTCTGCGGAAGTGGGGTCGCCGGTTCCGGCGCTGCCGGTCTCACCGACAGGTGCGGCGGTTATTACAGTTGCCTGGGCGGGCGTTATCTCTACGGCGTGATCCAGGACAAATCGGGCCTGTTCAAAGGAGAGTCTGTGGGTCGCCGACAGGAGCAGGTCGCCGGTGACCTCCCAGGTGTCTTTCAGGGGGCTGATCACGACCGTAGAGTCCTTGTAGTGCGATGCAACCGTGCTGAGTTCGGCGGTGCCGCGGATGGTGTAGTCCTGGGCGGGCAGGTCCAGGGGCGTCAGCAGGAGAAGAAACGTGGGTACAAGGAGAAGCTCAGAAAGTATGTGGAAGCGTGTTGAAAACCTGCCATATTTCCTGGTGGTACAAGAATTTGTCTTCACAAAACGGGTTTTTTGGCGCTGGTTCGGGTTAAATCTTGTTACGCTCACAGCTTACTCCAGTATACGTCAACACGCTTCTCAATACTTTAGTTTGTCATCCAGAGCTTCGATATCTGCGAGATCCTTGATTCTTCCCGTGGAACCCTTGTTGGTGATAAGTTCAGTTCGTCCAAGAAACAACAACGATGTTTCCCCCAGCGTTCCTTCTACCGCACCGGCCGCCGCTTCATCCCACGTTACTCCGGTGATCGTGGTGAGGATATCGACTCGGGCCGGCGGACGCCCCAACTGAATTACTTTTTCCGGTGTGATGAAGTCGTCTATAGAAATACCAAGGCCACTGAATCCGAAGGCTTCAAGGGCAGCAACGATCTGCCGGGCGTTCTTTTCTGTCGGTCGAACCAGAATATCAAGATCACCGGTAAACCGAGGAACCCCGTGAAAGGCAAGGGCGTGGGCACCCACGATGATGAACTCAATGTCGTGCAAGCGGAATAACGTTAACAGTTCTTTCAAGTCGGGGGATAGTTTCATAGTAGAGTCTCCGCAGGCGTTCCACTTCGGCAACACGCTCCGCCGGGGGGCGCGAGAGCCAGTAACATAGATTGTCAGCCCCCTCATTGTCTGTAAGTTCCCGGCGAGTCACAATCCGTTCAATTTTTATGTCCGTGCTGTTCATACTGTACAGCAAGTATATCACGACGACGGAATGTGGGTCAGGACGAGGAAGTAAACCGTGAGTGTACACCGCCGCAAAGGGCCCTTACGTGAGTCCCCTTTGCGGAGTGTACTCAGAAGAGACCTCGACTCACCTGGATAATTGCGATGATCACCCCCGTCACCCCTTCCCCACCGAGAAAACCCGAGGCGGCGACCACACCTTTTTCGTCCCAGGCCGGTTTGAACTTCCGAACCACCAGGCGAATGAGGCCGCCTAAAAAGACAGGTGCCGAGATCATCATGGGAAGATATACGCCAAGCCCCAAGGTCATGCCGGGCCAACCGAGCAGATAGACGATCAGTCCAACCGCGCCGCCAATAACAAATGAGGTAATATTGGGAATACCCGCTGCAAGGGCCGCAACGGCGTGGGCCTGCGGGGCCGGCAGTTCACCACCGAAGGAACCGTACCGGGTCAACAGAACCGCAAAAGTTCCCACAGACACCAGAGCTCCAATAATACCCCCGACGGTTTCCGCGGTGATCTGGGCGCGCGGGCTGGTGTGGAAAAGATATCCCGCCTTGAAGTCGTTCAGAACGTCACCTGTTAGCCCGCAACTGACGGCAACTACCGCTGCAATCAGAATGGCCTCGGTCTGACCGAGGGAGGGTACCACCAATCTCACACCGAGGAGCACGATGATACCCATGATCTCCATTGGGTTGATGCCGGTCTGGCCGGTCAGATCGGCGGCCATGACGGTGGCAACCACCACACCCACCAGAAGCAACACCGCCGGCAGGGCGGGGATTCCCGCCAGAAAGGACAGGAGAAAACCGACCACCGCCCCGCCCACAGGCAGGCTGATCGCAAGCCGGCGGTTTCCGCTTTCACTCAGGTCTGAAACCACACCGGCAAAAATCGCCTTCATCCGCGGAAGGATCCCTTTCACAAGAACACCGACACCGGTCCCCACCATGAGTCCAATTCCCAAACTGGAACGGAACGCCTCCGCGGCGGCAAGGTCCGGAAACAGGCCGATCGACAACCCGACGGGTACCAGAATCACGTAGGCAAAGATCGACCCGGCAAACCAGACGCCCGTATAGACAACGTCGATAATGTAGCCGATACCTAGGGCGATCGGTGCAAGCCAGAAGCCGACAAAGATGTTTTTTGCAGCAAGGCGGGCCGAGGTAATCGCCGCAGGGACCGCCGCTATCAGGTCTCTGGCGGCCACAAAGACGGCGGAGATACCCATTGAGCCGAACAGAATGGCCGCTTTACCGCCGCCCTCGTCACCGACCTGGACCGTCTCGTATGCAGCGGTACCGACGGGGTAGGGAAGAGCCGCCGTTTCGATGAAATGTCGTCGGATAAGAGCCGTAAGCACCAGACCAAGAATAGTACCAGCCAAAGCGACCAGGATAAGCGGGGGGAAACTGATCGGGGTGTCCGGCTGGAGTATCCAGATTGCCGGAATGGTGAAGGCAAAACCACCGGCGATCATGGCCCCTGCGCTCATCGCCGTGTGAGTGACGTTGATCTCGTTCAGATTGGTGTTTCCCAGGGCACGGAGAGCGGCCATACTCAAGAGGGCTACAAACACGGTCGGCCAGGGAAGGGCCCCAAGCCGCAACGCCACGTACATGGAGCTGGCGGCGATAATAACCGAACCGATCGCGCCGATAACAAGGGCACGAACGGTCAGCTGCTCGTTGTATGGACGCGGAACGGTACCATTAGTTGGTTTGTTGGTAGAATTCGTATCGGCCATGACGGTCCTCCTCAGATCACTGCCGGTGATATCGGTCGACAACCGATTCAGGATTACAACATATATAAGGAGGTCCATTCCGGCAAGAGTAACGCCATCGTGAGGCCCACCACTGTGAGTTACACCGGGGCCGGTTACACCGCCATAAGGGCAATCCCGGTCAACGCAAGGACGATACCGGCCAGCCGGATCACCCCTACTCGCTCACCAAATACAATCCGGGACAGTACAACCGTCTGGGCGGGATAGGCCGAGCTAATCACCGCGGCGATCGTCAACAGACCGTACCGGAAGGAGAGGACCAGAAAGATATTGGCAGCCATGTCCAGAAGACCCGTAGCGACGACAACCGGAATTCCCTCTTGGATTCTCAACAATCCGATGTTTTTTCCAGGTATCAAGAAGCGTGTTGATTTTCCGGTCCGTACCGCCAATACCATTACCGAAATGGAGGACATCCGGGCGATCGCCAGCGGCCACATACCGCTCTCGGCGGCGGGCACGCTGATGAGAGTAAAGAAAAGACCAAAAAACAGACCGGCCAGGACGCCGTCGCGGATCGATTCGTTTGTTTTTTGGGGATCTCTTTCGTGGACGGGGATGTGGCCGTGCCAGGAGACCAGAACGATCGCCGGGAGGCTCAAGGCGATGCCGATTCCGGCGGTCACCGGGAGTTGCTCTCCCAGGATCAGCCCAGCCGCCAGAGGCGTTACCGCCCCGATCAGTGCGGCCAAAGGTGAAACGATACCGACCAGACCTCGGGCCAGGCCGCGGTAGAGAAAAACCAGGCCACCAAGCCCGGCAATTCCGGCGGCCCCTCCAAAAAAACCGTCTCGTACGGTTAGCCGGTAGAGCTGCGGGTCTATGAGGATAAACACCAGGACCAGCCCGAGACCGGCCAGCTGGGACCACACCAGCACTGCAGGAATGGAGTTTTTTCGTGAAGCAAATCCACCGATGAAGTCGGCTGTACCGAAAAAAAGAGCCGCCAGAGACGCAAGGATGACTGACATGATCAAGAGGGTACGACAAAAACGCGGTGTTGTCTGTACAGGTCCAGGTCGGTCGGTCCAATGACCTGTGTACAATTGTGTGCGTCCGATTGTGTGCGTCCGATTGCGGGGGTGATGCAAAAACTCGTCGCTGCGTCTACAATAGCGAAAGAGGAGCCGGCACTGAAATGGACGACAACCTGCAGGTAATTGAACTCATCGGGGGATGTCACATCTTTAAGAAACTCAGCACGGAGGAGCAAGCCGCTCTGGCACAATACGCTGTCACCGTTCCCGTGGTGGCCGGCCAGGAGATATTCCGGGAGGGTGACCCCGCCGAGGCGTTCCATATCGTCGCCGAGGGGGACATCCTTATCCGTCGACGGGAAGATGAAACGCGCAGTCGGGATGTAGCCCGTTTTATTACCGGAGAGTCTTTTGGCGAGATGGACGTTCTGCGAAGGTCCCGTCGCACCGCCGATGCCGTCGCGGTAACGCCGGGCAAGCTGATCGTCATTCCCGGTGCAAAAGATGGCACAGGCACAACAGGCGGATCCGGTTCATCCCCCACATTCGCGGGAATCCTCGTTGATAACCCCCGGGTGTTTGCGGGGATCCTCCACAAACTGATCGCCTACGTTGCCGGCCGAGTTCGCGGAACCAACCGGCTTCTCGGAGAAAACAGCAGTCTAGTGACCGAAATCCGGCGGCAGGTGTACACCGACAAGCTGACAGGGTTGTACAACACCGCCTACCTCAAAGACTCACTGGCGTCGTTTCCCCCTGAAGAGGCCGACGCATCATCGGTCCTCTTTTTCAAACCCGACCGGTTCAAGGACGTCAACGACACCTACGGTCACGACGTCGGGGATGGGGCCATCCAGCTTTTGGCGCGGTTGTTTCGGGAGGTTATCACCCCCGTCGGTTCGGCCATCCGGTACCGGGGCAATGAGCTGGTGGCACTGTTGCCCGGTGTCGACCGCGCCGGAGCAACGGAGATCGCCCACACCCTGCAGGCGGGTACTCGCAAAATCGACCTGTCCGGGATGACTGGGGGCACCGCGGTTCACCTGACGGCCAGTGTGGCCATTGCCGCCGCCTGGGAGGACCTCCGGGAAGATACTCAGACACCGAGCGACACCCAGACGGTGGGTGGTACCGCCGGGGCTGCGGGTGAGGCGCCCGCCGGCGCGCCGGCGGGCGGTAGCCCCGCTGACCGCCGCTCGGCCCGCCGCGGGTCAGAAGACCGCCCCGGAGACGTACTGCTTCAGTGTGCGTACCAGCGCATCATGCAGGCCCGCGGAGGTCCGGGTGACACGATCTACGGAGGTAGTGACAACTCATGAACGGTTCCACCGATCTGGCCCGGTTTCTCAAGGAAGTAACGATATTCGCGGACGTTTCCGCCGAAGCGAGGCGGTACACCGCTGAACTCTTTACGGAACGACGCATGGAGCAGGACGAAGTTCTTTTTCAACAAGGGGATCCGGGAGATGCGCTGTACATTGTTCGGTCCGGTACGGTTGGTGTAATCGTCACCACGGACAGTGGTCAGGAATTGACGGTGGCGGCGTTGGAGGCCGGGGATTTTCTGGGAGAGATGTCAATTTTTGAGCAGGAGCCGCGGTCGGCGACGTGTCGGGCTTTGGAGGACACGGTGGTTCTGGGGCTGCGGGAGGCCGATTTCAACAGGCTTGTACGCACTCATCCTAAGGCGGCGATTTCGATTATGCGGTCTATTCTGGAAACGGTGGCGGTTCGGCTGGACAACACGAGTGTCTTGGTGTCGGATATGGTGCAGTGGGGTGAAACGGCGCGGCGGCGGGCGTTTACCGACGAGCTGACGGGGTTGTACAACCGGCGGTTTCTGGACGAAACGATGTCGGAACAGATCAATGAGGCTGGGTTGTCGGGTTCTCCCTTGTGTGTGGTCATGATGGACTTGGACAGGTTTTCGGCGATTAACGCTGAGTACGGCCCGGAGGTTGGGGATCAGCTGATTGCGGCGGTTGCGCCGGTGGTGGCGGAGACGTTTCGGGAGTCCGATATTCTGGCGCGTTACGGTGGGGATGAGTTCACTTTTCTGCTGCCGGGTACGACGCCGGATGAAGCGATGGAACTCTGCGCGGAACTGCGGACGGCTCTGTCGGGTATGGACTTTCTTGCCCAGCAGGGGGGTGCCGTTACCTCAGTCTCGGCCAGTCAGGGTATCGCCCTGTGGCCGGACCACGGTTCCACTGGCGAAGAACTGCTGGCCGCCGCCGACCGCGCCCTCTACCAGGCCAAACAAAACGGTCGCAACCGCTCAGAGATCGCCGGGTAGTATTGAGAAGTCTGTTGATTTTGATACACCATGTCCTTCTACCACCTGAAGTTCCGTCGAAAAACCGACTATTTTCCAAGTAATTACTGCCGTTACCACGAGTTGTGCAGTCAATATACACAGGCTTGTTGATACCTACCCCAAGGTCAAACCCCTTGAAGGCTCAGAGTATCCACGTCCGCCGCCCCAACCGTCGGCGCGCGGACCCAGACAAAACCGAGCCCAAAAGAACCGA
>JBAYPC010000091.1:0-8711 GCA_041677905.1 Alkalispirochaeta sp.
CACCGAGAATGAGGTTCCGGTACCGGTCGGTGTTTTCAAAGGCGATGTGGTAGGCCGGGCTCGACTCATAAGAAACGACGATGGGTGCTTCACCCTGGGTGAACAGGCCGTACCCTTCGGACCAGCCGGCGGTAATGGTGAGGATATTGGGTTTCAGTTGTTTCCAGTACTGCAGATATCCCTCTTCGCCGAATTGCTCTACCGTGAGGAGGAGAAAGTTTCGGCCCGGTGACGATGTTGCCGGGTTCATGACGACGATGGACTCCCGAAGGGACGGATCCAGCAGGTCGTCCCACGTCCGGGGCGGGTCGGGCAGAACCTGGCTGTCGTAGTTGAGAACGACGTTTCCGTAGTCAAAGGGGATGAGGCGGTGGGTCTCATCCAGCAGCAGGGCGGGCCGGATTGTCTCCAGGCCGACGGGCGTATAGGGCTGAAAGAGATCTGCCTCCAGGGCGCGGCCGATGTAGGTGTTGTCCAGACCGACGGCAAGGTCGGCCGCGCCCTCTCCCCGGGTGAGGAGGAGCTCGTTGTACAGGCCGCCGGTGTCCTGCAGGCGCTCCAGGGTAACTGAAACGGCGTAGTCTTCCTGCATGTGGTCGACAATGGCGTTTTCAAGTGTTTCGGGAAAGGCGTCGTAGGTGTATATCACCAACTTGTCTGACCCCGGAGTCTCGCTGTCGCCGCAGGAGACGAGGGCGATTGAAATCATGGCTGCCAGGGCTATCCTGGAACGTGGTCGAAACAAAAACATACAAAAACCTCCCGGAAGTGTTGTTCCGAGGTGGTTACGAGACTGAGTAAGGCGGTTGAAAAGGCCACGGCAGGTTCCCTACGCCGGCATTATCCGGATCAGGTCTGCGGGTGTGATCTCAGCCTTTCGCAACGAAAAGCACCCCGATGGGCTGAGAATACTAAGGGTAACTGGATGTGTCAAGTTTACAAGTCTACAGGGGGATGAGGATGTCCACCACGGCACCGGTGTTGTTGGAAAAGGTGGTTGTGCCGCCGTTCTGTTCGGTCAGAGCGGTGACCACCTCCAGTCCAAAGCCGAGGTGGTTCCGGTCGAGAACGGACGGTGGAAACCCGGGGCCGTTGTCTTTGACGTGTATGAGGAGGGTTGTCTTTGGATGGTCGTCGGTGACGGTAACGGTAATTTTGGGGTGGCTGTTGGCGGTCCCGGCGTACTTTTCGGCGTTGGTGATGAGTTCGTTGAGGATGACGACGACGGAGGTGGACAGCTTGCCTGACACGGTAAGGCCGGGGGCGATGTCGGCGGACAGGATAGGTGAGGTGTGGCCGTTTTTCTCGGCTGTGTCGGTAAGAAATTCGGTCAGCAGGTCGGAGAGGTCTACGGTTGTGTTGTGTCGGGCCCGGTGGATGTGGTCGTAGACGCGGCCGACTGCGTCTATTCGGGCGGCGGCGGCGGTAAGGGCGGTCACCGCTTCGGGCGAACTGACGTCCCGGGACTGGAGGTACAGCATTGAGCGGACCAGGGCGAGGTCGTTTTTTATCCGGTGTATGATCTCTTCGATTCGGCCGGTTTCGGCGGGCGTCACCGGGCACACGGTGATGTAGCTTCCGGTGTGGGCTCCCGCTTCGTCGTAGGAGAGGAATACGGTGTCGTTTCTGAGTATGTAGGTGCCGTCTTTTTTTCTGCTCCGGTAGGTCAGGGAGATTTTGGGGGTTCGGTGTCTGGTTGCCTGGGCGTACGCACGGAGAACGGCGTCTTTGTCCTGGGGGTGAACGACTTCTGCGGGGTTTGTTGCCGACGGGTCTAACGGCATGTCCGGTGGATACCCGACGATGTCCCAGTAGGAGTCGGATGCGTAGACACACTGTCCGTGTTCAAAGACGAGATACGAGCAGGGGGAGTGGTTGATGATGTCGCGATAGATGTCTGCGCCGGGGTGGGCGCCCTGGGAGTTACTCATTGCACTGTTCTCAATTGTAGTGATCCTGGGGAGCCGGTGCAAACTGGTGCAATACGGTGAAATTCACGGCGGAACCGGATGGTTCGCGCGAAGCGCAAAATATCTGTGTTCTTTTTGATGTTCATCAGGTGAACGCCAAGAAATTTCATGACGGTGTGGTAGGTTAATGGGTACATTACGGACGAGGAGGATGAATTTGAAACGAACATTGATTATAGCAGCGGTTCTGGCTGTGATGGTGGCCGGGGTGCCGGTATTTGGGCAGGATACGTTTACGCTGAACACGTTCAAGAGTAGTTTTGAGACGTTTTCGGATGAGTTTGCCACTTCGCTGCCGATGAACTCTACGATCGGGCTGAACTGGTCGGATGCGTATATCGGTCAGTTGCTTGCTGTGCCGCCGAATTTCGGGGTGGGGGTAACGACGGGGGTGACGACGATTCCGGGGTCGGTCTTTACCGATTTGCTGGACGATCTCGGGGTGAGTGCCTCGGGTGGAGTGGACGATGTTGCGGCGATTGGGCTGCCTTTGCCGGGGTATGCGATTGACGGTCGGGTTGGCGGGTTTATTCTGCCCTTTGATGTCGGTGTGAAGGTAGGTATCTTGCCGGCTATCAAACTGGGTGATGTGGAGGCTGAGTACACCAATGTCGGGTTTGACGTCCGCTACGCCGTGCTGGAAGGCGGGATTCTGCCGAAGGTCTCGGTGGGCGTTGGGTACAACTACCTGAGTGGCCGGATTGCCACGCCGTTGGGTCTTGGGGCGACGGAAATTGGTGGTGTGGAGTACAACAACAACACCTATACGCTGGTTATGTCGGACCCGGACCTGGAGTTTGGGTGGGAGGCAAATGTCTTTGACTTCAAGGCGCAGGTCAGCAAGAGCTTTCTGATTGTGGAGCCCCACTTTGGTGTGGGCGCATCGGTGGGCACGGCGACGACGACAACCGGTCTGAGTACGGATATCACCGTTCAGGGTGGTAGTGTGACGGCCGACCAGATCGGCTCTGCTGCGGGTGTTGATATTGCCAACGACGGGGTTACTCTTGAATCGTCGGTGAGTCCGGTGGCGTTCCGTCTTTTCGGTGGTGCGTCGTTAAATCTGGTGTTCTTCCGGCTGGACCTGGGGGCGATGTACAATCTGAACTCCGGGGCGCTCGGCGGTACTGTGGGAGCGCGGTTCCAGTTGTAGGTTTGCTGGTTGGCTAAGGCTCTAGAGCTTTAAGGCACCTTCGGCGTTTTTACACGCGCCGGGGTGCCTTTTTTTAGTGCTCTGAACTCCGGCCGGGGTCTTCGGCCGAGTCCTGTAACGGCTTTGTCTCCGGCGGCAGTTTTTCAAACGTTGTGATGGCGTTGATCATGGCCGGTGAGTTGGTGCGGGAGCTGTTTGTCTTGAGGTCTACCGAAGCAAGAACGGTGATGCTGACGGCGGCGACGCGGGGTTCTTGTGGGCCTGCCATGATCAGATGGTGAAGGGTGATGCTTTTTTCGCCGATGAGGGCCGTTCTGGTGTAGACGCGAACGTGTTCAAAGGGGTGTATCTGGGCCATGTAGTCTATAGACGCGTGGACGACCATGACCCCTTCACGGTCGTCCTGGTGGTGGGTAAACCCGGCGGCGTCGATCAGGTAGTGGACCCGAGCGTCCTCCACAAAGGTGAGGAACGCCTTGTTGTTGACGTGGCGGTAGGTGTCCAGGTCGCCGTAGCGGACGCGGTACGTCTGAACGTGGCGGTAGTTTTCGGGCGAGGTCTCTACGGGCTCTTTCCGTTTCATTGGAAAAATGATACTTGGGTACGCCGTCTCTGGCTACACTATGACTGGACAATCTGTAAATTTGTTCCGGTACAGTGTTGACACAGTTAAACGATGTAACTACAGTACCGGTGTACCAGTCAGGTAATACACTAATGAACAAGGATGCGGTTATGTTACAGATGAACCATATCAGATTTGCCTATCCCCGGAGGGGTCCTCTTTTCGATGATCTTGACTTCTCGGTGACCCCGGGCGGGATTGTAGGGCTTTTGGGGAAGAACGGGGCGGGTAAGACGACCCTCTTGAAAATTGGAACGGGGCTGCTCTTTGCCCAGAATGGCCGGGCCGAACTCTTTGGATCACCGGCACCGCAGCGACATCCCGATGCGCTGGGACGGGTGTCCTATGTTCCGGAGCAGTTTGACGTGCCGCCGGTACCGCTGCGGGAGTACGTCGCCTACCAGTCGGTCTACTACCCCCGGTTTGATACGGGGCTGATGGAGCGGTATCTCCAGCGTTTTGAGATTGCCGGGAACGACAAGCTGACGGAGCTCTCTTTTGGACAGCAGAAGAAGGTCCTTTTGTCGTTTGCACTGGCTTCCCTGGCGGAACTGGTCGTTCTGGATGAACCGACGAACGGGCTGGATATACCGTCGAAGCAGGTGTTCCGGCAGCTGGTGGCGGAAGCAGCCGATGATGAACGGGCGGTGATCATCTCAACTCACCAGGTTCGAGATGTGGAGGCCCTTATCGATCCAATTGTCGTTCTCGACGGCGGGCGGGTTGTCTTCCAGGCGGATCTGGCGACTATTCAAGAGAATCTGGAAATGCGTCGTTTTACCTCCGAGTCTGATGCCCTGGGTGCCGGGGCGCTGGCGGTGGACACCCGGTTGGGAACATCGGTGGCGCTGGTCCCTCGGGACGGGGCGGGGGGTGAGTCTCTGGGCGACGGTATGGATGTAGAACTGCTCTTTCAGGCGGCCATTTCCCATCCGAAGGAGACCGGTGCGTTGTGCGGAGGTGTGAGATGAGCCGGGGTTTTGAAACAAACCGACTGATACACGCTGTCCGCCACGAGGTGTACCAGAGTCTCAGGTCGATAATGATCAAGGCCGGCGCCGTGGCTGGAACGATTCTGCTTTTTTCCATGCTGAACTGGGTTGGCGGTGTTGACCTGGTCAACCTCTGGCCCGCCTACGGGCCGGTGATGGTTCTGTTGGGTCTTTTGGTGACGTCCCAGATTTTCTTTGAACTGAAGTCACCGGGACGGAGGATTGACTACCTTCTGCGGCCGGCCACGGTCTGGGAGAAGGTTGTGGCCAAGCTGTTTGTCACCACTGTGGTTGTGTGGCTTGCGGTAACGATCGCATTTCTCGTGGCGTCGGCTCTGGGGGGAGTACTCTTTCTGATTCTGGGGGGAGGGTTGTCCCTTGGGGAGGTTGTCCGGGGCGTGCTCTTTGAGGGTGAGTGGATTGTCGTTGTGGGACAGACGTTTGTCCATTACCTGCCGGCCCACGCCGTCTTCTTCTTCGGTGCGGTCTACTTCTCCCGACAGGCGGCGGGTAAGACGCTGCTCTCTATCGTCGGATGGATGGCAAGTTACGTCTTTCTGGCGGTGGTGTCGGTACGGGTCGTTTTCAACCGGTACTTTGTCGGGGCGGTGCCCCACAGCGGGGCGCGGGAGTCCGGCGCCTTTGAAGGGCCCTTTAATCCGGGAGACATGGATTCACAGATGTGGCGGGAGATTGCGCCGTTCTACCTGCAGAATCCGGAGCGGCTGGGGCAGGTTGTTTCGGTGGCCCTGGTTTGTATCTTCTGGAGTCTTACCGTTCTGCGGCTGCGCGAGACGGAGGCGTGACGATGCGTTTTGACGACGGACGTTCCATTTATCAGCAGATTGTGGAATACGTTCAGGATCAGATTCTGCGGGGCACCTGGGAAGAAGAGGCGCGCCTTCCGGCGGTGCGGGAACTGGCGGTGGAACTGGGGGTAAACCCCAATACGGTGCAGCGGAGTTACAGTACGCTGCAGGATGAGGAGCTCATATACAACCGTCGCGGGGTGGGCTACTTTGTCGCTCCCGGTGCCCGGGAACGATCAGGCCGTCGACGGCGGAAGACTTTTGAGAACGACGTCTTGCCCCGGGTGTTTGAAACGATGGAGGACCTGGATTACACGATGCAGGATCTGACCGACGCCCGTCGGCTCTGGCATACACAACAAAAGGAAAAGGCATGAAAAAATACACAAACCGGATACTGCTGGGGCTGTACGGATTTGGCGCGGTCATAATTCTGGTCACGCTGTTCATACTCCGTTTCCGGCTTGACCGGGTTATTGAACTGACGGTGTAACGGCTTTCCGGCTCGACATATTCGGTTCGGCGTTGTAACGTTATTAACTATGAAACGTATTCAGCGAAGTATCCGTGTTGCCGTTGCTGTATGTGTCGTTCCGATTGCGGCTATGACCTTGCTCATGTCGCCTGTGTCGTCTGTGGGGGCGCTGGATTGGGGGTCCCGCTCTCTGGTCCATAGCCAGCAGCTTGGAACGAGTATGAACCCTGTGGGTCTGAGTCTTTCCAGTCGCCTGGCGCTGTCGGTGCCGCTGTACCGGAACCTGGAGGGTGTTCTCTGGGACCCGGCAAAGGTGGAAGTCGGTGTGATAAACCGGATTACCCCCGCCTTTGACGATGTTGGGGCCGATATCTATCTGGAACCGATAGCGATAGCCGACGTACGCGCCCGCTTTGTGGTGCGGCAGATGTTTGACGGTCTTGGTAACGGGTATACCCCACTGGACGGTCCTGACGTGAACTACGGTCCTTCGGCCGACCTGGACAAGGTCACCCGGACGGGTACGATGGTTGAGATTCAGCCGCGCTTCAAGATTGCTGCGGGGCCTTTCGTCGCGTTTGATCAGATGACATTTCGGCGCGTTGAGATGACCGAAGAGTCGGGTGAGTCGGGGTGGTTTTATGAACCTCTTGGCGACGTAGCCCAGAAGAACGGTGAGTGGCAGATTGGCAACAGCGCGGCCGTGTTGTGGGAAACACCGCTTGGAAAGGGTGCTCGGCAGGTTCTTGTTGGTGTTGACTACTCGTTGATGTCGGTGGCCATGGACAACCCGGAATGGCAGCGGGTGTCTCTGATGGGGGCGTGGAACGCTCCGGATCTGTTTGGGGAAACGGGACCGGCTTTCAGCCTGATTGGGATTGTCGGCGGCTACCTGGAACACCGCTACTACGATCTGGCCGACGGTGAACCGTATCTTGCGATGCAGGCGGGTTTGACGTGGAAGTACTGAAGGCGTATTACCCCGAACTTGAGGGTATCTGGTCCAGGGGGGAAAAACCGCAGGACTACTTCGGCTCTCTGAAGAACTACCGGCACCTGGTGCTGGACCTTGTAAACGAGGTGAAAGTGGCGCCGGCCGAGCGGGAAGGTCTGGCCAAGGTGCTGGCCGCCGGGAGTGGCGGCTTTGGCACCGTCCGCGTTGCGGTTCTCACCGAAGACTGGTGCGGGGACAGTGCGGTGACCCTTCCGTATGTGACGGCTCTCTTTGCCGCCGTTGACGTGGAGGTGCGTGTTTTTCGGCAGAGTGTCTTTACCGATCTGAAGCAGTGGTACGAGGCCGACGGGACCGACCACATTCCCGCCGTTTCCGTCATCGCCGAGGCGTCGCAGCCGGGCCCGGTGGTGGAACTGATGCGGTGGGTTGAACGGCCCCAGGCCGGTCACGCAAAGGTGGAGGGGTGGCTTGCGGCACACCCGGAAATGCCGGAACTGCGGGCGAAAAAAGACACGGACAAGGCCGCTTCCAAAGAGTACTTCAAGCTCTATGCGGCTCTGCTGCGGGATATGTCCGGATGGTACCGCGACGGTTTATGGGCCGAGATCGGTCGTGAATTTGCCGAAGGCCTCGGGAAGGTTGTGACTCAATAAGGTTGTGATGAGATGAGGTGACGGACCACGCGGTCGATACCCTCTGCGGCTATCCGGCACGCCTCGGGGAAGCGAATCTTTTCGGTGCCGGTGCCGGTGGCGGTCGCGGCGGGCGTAGCCGCGTCGCCGACCATATCGAAGACGGTGCGGCAGACGACCGGCTCGTACCCCAACGTCTGGGCCACCTCGGCACAGACGGCGCTTTCCATATCAACCAGATCTGAATCTCTGATGATGCACTTCTGCCAGTGTCGCGGCATGGCCTGCAGCAGTCTTGACGTGACGACGCTGTCGCCGGTGGCAATACGCACCGACGGAAGGTCCAGTTTTACGGCAACGTCGCGCCCTGTGGGAAGAGAAAAGACGACCGGCCGGCCCGGGGCAACTGCGCCGAGGGGTAGTTTTACCACTGTAGCGTCCCGGTCGTAGTAGCGGCAGGACTCGCCGATGGTGACGGTACCCGGCAGAAGGGTAGAGTTGACGGACCCGGCTATTCCCCCACAGACGATCCACTCAGGCTCAACGGCGTACAGGAGCTTGGTCATCCCCGTCGCCGCGGCGACTTTGCCCGCCCCGGTGGCCATCACCGCGATGGTCTGCCCCTGAGGCAGGACTTTGACGGTTATCTCCTGCACATCACCGAACACTGCAGTCTGCGACGGCCTTCGGGCCGATGCCAACGCCGCCGACCCCAATGCCGCCGACGCCAACGGTGCCGACTTCAGGGCGTCGGGAAATTTCGGTAGCTCTTCAGGCAGGGCTGTGACCACCGCCACCCGGACGGGCCGCCGAGTCGGCTCGGCGCCGGTACCGGCGGCAGCGGCAGTCGTCTCACGGTTCAAAGGTCTCGATACTCTGGACGAGCCGGTTGAGCCCTTCGGTTAACAGCTCTCGGGAGGTGGCGAAGTTCAACCGCATAAACCCGTCGCCTTCGGGGCCGTACCCCGATCCGTCGGAAAGCCAGACGCCGTTCCTGCGGCAGTGGGCGGTAAAGAGCGTTGAAATGCCGGGGGTACCGGGCCCGCCGTCGCCGGCGGCGCCACCCGCGCCGTCGCCAGTGCTACAGGCCGGACCGGTTC
>JBAYPC010000092.1:0-8636 GCA_041677905.1 Alkalispirochaeta sp.
CTTCGGGTCTTGGGAGCAGATAGACCATATCCTGGTAAACCCTGTCGCCGTAACCGGTCCTGTGCTCTCTCGGCCGCAGTTTTCGGTGGTCCGATCCGGCATGCCGACCGATTCTTCAGGGCGGCCGGTGAGCTGGTTTGACGATTCCGACGGCGTCTCCGACCACCTTCCGGTCATGATGGAGTGGAAGGTGAACGGGAACTAACCAAATCCTGGTTACTCCGAGGTAGTACTTGACGAAGACCACACCCCCGCGTCAACGAGTTGGCCGGTGGCGGCCTCGGCCCAGCCCCTGTTGGCTGCCGGTGAAGCCGGGCTTGGATGCAGTATCCCGGTGACTCGTAGGTCCGGGAGGTCCTGCCCCAGAGCGCGACGCGCCTCCTCAAGTCGTGCCGTCGCAAATTTGCCGACTCCTACGGCAATCTCCGGCTGCAGTGCCGCCAGAGACCCGACAAGAAAACGGTTGCAAATAGCAAAAAGGGTGTCCCGTTCGGCCTTCGGCAGCCGGTCCGGGGTGATGTTTCGACCGGAATCGGCCATAAACACCAGAGGGCAGTAGTTCAGAACCATATGGTCCTGGAAAAAGACCTCGGCCGTACCAAACCGGTCCTGGAACAAACCCCACAGTCGCCGCCCGCTTACTTCGCTGCGCTTGCATGCCAAGCCCTGGACGGGTCGTTTTGGGTGCATCACGGCTGGCCGGCCCACATGCTCGGCAATATGCAGCCAGTCGGTGACAACGGCCACCTCTCCAAAGGGTATCCCCGTCTGGGCCATACCCCAGGGCCCGGGGTTCATACCCATAAACACCACCCGTTTTTTTGTGTTCCCATACCGTCGGATGTACTCTTCCCATGGAGCCGAGGCGTATTCCAGGGGGTTGTATACCGTATGTACCAGACCGGACGGGGTAAACTCGGTAAGATCCCGGGAACTCTCCCGTCCCAGGGTGATTATACGTTCACTTGGCGTCATTTGGCCCAGTCTAGATGGAGTTATGACCTTGCACAACCCGTCCGGCACCGGTAGAGTTCGGCGATGGTTCAGCCTGTTTGTGATCCCCATGAGTACATCGATGAACTGACCGAGGCGATACAACTTCCCCAGGGCTTTCGTTTTTACGTTGATTCGCTTACGTTTGTTCCTCGGGAACGCCCGGCGAAACCGCCGCTGCGTATGAACGTGTCCGCCCTGATCAGTGAGGTCAAAGATACCACTGCGGCGGGTGTGACAACTCGAAACCGCTTTCCTGGAGCTCCGGTGCAACTGACCCGAGAACGCCTGCCTGCCGGCAAAATTCAGGGTGTTGTCGTCAATAATCGGATCGCAAATGTCGCCAGCCCATCGGGTTACCCCGATGCGGTGACAGTTGCCCGCACTTTTGCCGAGAGATTCTCACTGCCGGAAGAACAAACCCTGTCCCTCTCGACGGGGATTATCGGGTGGCAGCTCCCGGTCGAACCAATGGTCGCCGCTATCAAGGCACTACCCGGACGGGAAGGAACGGTCGTCGATTTTGCCCGTGGAATCATGACGACCGATCGCTACCCCAAAGTTGCCTGGAACAGTTGCCGCCAAGGTCCCCGGCTTGTTGGTGTTGCGAAAGGCGCAGGCATGATAGAACCGAATCTGGCGACCATGCTCGGGTTTTTTGTAACTGATGCCCAGGTAGGCCAAACGACCCTGGATAGAGTCTTTCGTCGCGTCGTCGATCGGACGTTTAACACCATCTCCGTCGACGGCGACCAGAGCACCAGCGACACCGTTCTGCTCATGGCCAATGGTGCGTCAGGTATCACCCTCTCCGAGGAAGAGCTTGAACAACTGCTCGTCCCGGTGGCCCATGAACTGGTGCTGCACATTGTCAGAAACGGTGAAGGCACGGCCCACGTGATAGAGGTGGTGGTCCGGGGAGTCTCCGACGCCTCCCTCGCGCGGGCGTTGGGAAAACACATCGTAAATTCGCCTCTGGTGAAAACTGCGGTCTATGGAAATGATCCGAATGTTGGCCGGATACTCGCCGCCGCCGGGGACGCACTGGACCAGGTTGACCCGGCGGGGCGGCTCGATGCGAACTCCCTTTGTATCCACCTCTTCGATGAAGAGGTGTACCGGAACGGTGCATTCAGTCTGGACGGGGGCCGGGAAAACCGGCTTTCCGACGCACTGGTTGCAGCATCATTTGATCCTGCCCTCCGGGGGTGCCCTCAGATCAGGGAAAATGTGAGGATCACACTGACGTTCGGCACCGACAACAGTGATCACATACCGGAGGAACGGGTCTTCGGGAGTGATCTGAGTTATGAATACGTACGGGAGAACGCCGATTACCGCAGTTGACCAGGGCTGCCGCGGCGGAAAAGGAATATACAATGGCGACAGAAGATACCATAACAACTGATGTTCAGATAAGACGCGCTCAAGACCTGATACAGAAGGCCCGGGATGAACTTGGCCGCCGTATTATCGGTCAAAAGACGATGATCGACGGCCTCTTGACCGGTATTCTGGCCGGTGGGCACGTTCTCCTGGAAGGCGTACCGGGCCTGGCCAAGACCCTTACCGTCAAGAGTCTTGCCGAAGTACTGGACGCGAGTTTCCGGCGCATACAGTTTACACCGGACCTCCTGCCGGCCGACCTGATCGGAACGATGATCTACCGGCAGGAAACGGGGGAATTCGTGCCCCGGAAGGGACCGATTTTTACCAATGTAATACTGGCGGACGAGATCAACCGCGCCCCCGCCAAGGTTCAGAGTGCACTGCTGGAGGCTATGGAGGAACGGCAGGTCACCATCGGTGATACCACCTATCCCCTGAGTGAACCGTTTTTTGTACTGGCCACACAAAACCCCATTGAGCAGGAAGGAACGTACAACCTCCCGGAGGCACAGCTCGACCGGTTCATGCTCAAACTCTTCGTTGACTATCCAACCCCGGAGGAAGAACGGGAAATCGTACGCCGGGTGGGGGTTCCCCAGGACATCGAGCTGCAAAAGACGTTGTTTCGAGGCGACATAAAAAAACTCCGAGACACCGTCGCCCGGGTGACCGTTGATGAGCGCATTGAGGACTACATCGTCCGGATTGTCACCGCAACCCGGGGAGACGACGAACGGGTTTCCATGGGACCTCTGCGGTACGTCGAGTTCGGCGCATCACCGCGTGCCAGTATTTACCTCTACCGGTGTGCAAAAGTACGGGCCGTCTTTGCCGGACGGAATTATGTTATCCCCGAAGACGTAAAAACGGTTGCACCGGACATCCTTCGCCATCGGATTGTACTGTCTTACGAGGCCGATAGTGAGGAGTACAACAGCGACGATATCGTAGAGATGTTCCTCTCTACCGTTCCCGTTCCCTGATCTGCCGATGGCCCGACACCGACCCCAACGAATACATAATATTCCCAGCCGCGCCCGGTTGAGACGCCTTCAGATTATCGCCGAGCGGCTGGTAGAAAACCTCCTTGCCGGAAATTACCGGTCTGTCTTTCGGGGACCGGGTATAGAGTTTGATGAAGTTCGTGAGTACGTTGAAGGCGATGATGCCCGGTTAATCGACTGGAACGTGAGCTCCCGGTTTGGCCAGGTCTACACAAAGACGTTCAGGGAAGAACGAGAGATGACGCTTTTTCTCGTTCTCGACATCTCCTCCTCGTTGGCCTACGGATCTCAAGGACGTTCGATGCGGGAAGTTGCTCTGGTCACCTCCGCCTTGTTGACCCTTGCGGCGGTCCAGAACAACGACAAGGTCGGAGGGGTGCTCTTCGGCCGAAAGATATCATCGTGGATTCCCCCGGCCAAAGGGCGAAGCCATGCCATGCGGCTGTTACAGGAAATCGGATCGTTCCAACCTGAAGAAGCCGGGTCGGACCTCGGATTGGCTCTACGGACGGTCAGTGAGTCTCTTAAACGGCGCGGAATCGTCGTCATTATTTCCGACTTTCTCACCGCTGATTACCAGCAGGAACTCAGTCTCATCGCCCGACGGCACGACGTCATTGCCGTTCGGATCAGTGACCCTGTAACAGAACTGTTGCCGGAAATCGGCTTTCTTTCAGTCGTCGATCCGGAGACCCGGGACACGCTGTACCTTGACGGAAAGTCCCGGCGGTATCGGTTTGAATATGAACAGTTCTGGCGCCGACAACGGCAACAGTGGCTCCGGGAATGCCGCCGTCGGGGAATTTCTGCCATAGAAATCGGGACTGTCGACGACGTTGCCGAACGACTGATCGGTTTCTTTCAGCGCCGGAGGAAACGATGACTCCCACCGCGCCACGCCGTATACCGCCGTTCTACCTGCTCTTTCTGGTTTTCTTCGTAGGCGTCGTTGGGACCTACATCCATGCCCAGACCATTTCCAGCGTGGTGTTTCTCCCGCAGACCTACTACGTCGGAGACCGTGTAGAAGCGCGGGTCGTGGTTCGGGGAATTACCATAAACGATATCAAACTGCCCGACGAAAAACCCCGAAACTCCTGGGTTGTTGTTGACTCAATTACGCCAATTCAACGGGCCGATGGAGTCGAGCTGCGGATACAGTTCCAACCGTTTTTCCGGGGTACCCGTGAATTACCGAGGATGGATCTGGGAGGCGTTGTTCTGACGGGCATCTCTCCGTTTGTAACGACGGTTTTTTCCGAAACTGAAGAACCCGAGCTGGCGTCCATACGGGACCAGTTGCTCCTTCCCGGTACGTATTTTCAGTTCGCCCTGGTTCTGGTCTTTATTATCGCCGTCCCGGCAGTGGTGTTTCTGGCCGGTGGATGGGGAAAACGGTGGGCCCTGGCAATTCGCGTACGGTACCGTGAGAACAGACCGTACCGCGCCTTCTCCCGTTCCATGCGAGCGCTGCAGAACGAACTGACCGACCTGGATGGTAAGACGTTTTACATTCGCCTTCTCGACATATGTCGAGAATACCTTGACGGACGCCTGGGCGGCGGTTTTCGGTCGGCAACTACCGGAGAAATGGACCGGGCTCTCCGGCGTGCAGCGGTTGATGAAGATGAACGGGCTCGGATAGTCACCCTTTTTACGTTTGGTGACTTGGTGAAGTTTGCCGGAAAACGTGTAACTCTTGCAGACCGGACGGGCCACATGGACGAAGTCACCGCCGTCGTCACGGCATTGCAGAATGCGAGGAGCCGCGATGTGGATTCTTGAACGGCCCGGCTTTCTCCTTCTCTTTCTGTTGCTTCCGCCGCTTATCTACCTGCGCCACTTCTGGCCCGGCCGGGGTGGAAGGATCGAGTTTCCCGTCTCTCTCTGGGGAGGCGAGCGGTTTCACGGGCCTGCTACGCTGCGGATCATCAGCATTCGATTCAGCGCAGTTCTCTTCTGGGCCGCCTGGGTGTGCCTTATCGTGGCCGCCGCCGGTCCTACTCGGACGGAGCGAGAGCGGGTGTACCTGAGCCGCGGAGCCGACATCATGCTTGTGATCGACCAGTCCGCCAGTATGGCTGCCCAGGATTTTCAGCCGACTAATCGATTTGAAACCGCCCGCGCCGTTATTCGGCGTTTTATCGAGCAGCGTCTTAACGACCATATCGGTTTAGTCGGTTTCAGTGCGGAAGCGGCGTTACGGGTGCCGCCTACTCTGCACCATAACCACGTTCTCGATTCTCTTGATTCCATGGTCCTTATGGAACTGGGTGACGGTACGGCCATTGGCATGGGGCTGGCTCTGGCCACTCTGCATCTTCAGGCGAGCCAGGCCGATAACAAGGTCATCGTTCTTCTTACCGACGGCGTTAACAACGCCGGTGAAATATCACCGGAGGCAGCCGCAGAAGTTGCCGGACGGCAGGGCGTCCGCATCTACGCCATAGGAATTGGAAGTGGTCAGGAGGCGGCCATTGAGGTCCGCAATCCGGCAGACGGGCAACTCTATCGGGGAACGGTGCGGGAGAGTTACGACGAGACGACGCTGAACCGAATATCCGAGCTTTCCGGGGGAACCTACTTTTCTGCCGGCAGTGCGGGAACACTGGAGGCGATTTTTAACGCCATTGGTACCGCCGAAGATACTGAACGGCGCGTCCGGGTTCAGGTTCGGAGGTATCCCTATCACCGACAGATTCTGTTGTTGGCGCTGGCTCTTCTGGTGGGTGATCTCGTCGTCCGACGGCTGCTTGGGGGGTACGCACCGTGACGTTCGGGTATCCTGATCTGCTGTGGTTACTGCTTGCGCTACCGGTTGGTGGAATTGTAGTGTTTTTTGCCGTTCGTCGGAGTCTCCGGAATGTGCTTGTCATATCCGGGGATTTCCAGCGCAGAGATATAACCAATCTGTACGTGGTTCGATATTTCGTCGCTTCCGTCCTCTTTGCCGGAGCGGTTGCAAGTGTGATAATTGCAGCCGCTGAACCTGAATGGGGTGAACAGACGGTAGAAGATGACCGGCAGGGGCTGGAAATAGTGTTTCTGATCGATGTGTCCAACAGTATGCGCGCTGAAGATGTAGAGCCGTCAAGGCTGGCCCGGGCGCGCAGTGTTGCCAGGGCGGTGGTGACCCGCTTTCCTGAAGCGTATACCGGTGTCGTCATATTCAAAGGGGCGGCGACCACGCTCGTTCCCATGACGGAGGATTCAGTCGCCTTCGACCTCGCCATGAGTAATCTCTCAGGAGGGCTTATCACTACCGCAGGAACGAGTCTCTACGACGGGTTGGCCACCGCTTTAGACGCCTTTCCTCCGGGAAGCCCGCGTCATCAGGTGATTATCCTCTTTAGCGACGGAGAAGAGCTGCAGCGGTCGGTGGACACCCTCTCGGACCGATTGCGACGGTCTGATATTCCCGTTTTGGCTGTACAGACGGGAACGTCCGCGGGAGCCACCATTCCCCTTTCCAGTGGAGGGGTTCTCCGGGACGGTTCGGGTAATCCCGTGGTTGTTGGCGTGGATGAAGCGGTGTTGCGGAAGCTCGCCGATATCTCTAAAGGGCGGTATTTCCAGATCAACGACCCGACGGTAACACAGAGCATCGTCGAAGAACTGCAGCGACGGATCGGCGACGGAAAGGACCTGCTTTTCCGCCGGGCCGGCGAAGATAGATACCACCTCTTTGTGTTGCTTGCTTTTGTTCTCCTGACGGCTAAGGTGGTAAGTTATTCAATACCATGGGGTAGAAAGAAGGGGATAGAGTGATCAAGGGTGAAGTGATTGTGGGTGAAGTGATCGAGGGTAAAGTGATACCGAGGCATCGCCTGCCGCCCGTGTTCCGGATCGGTTTGTTACTTCTCGTTCTGTCGCTGCTCACTTCCTGTGGTCGCGAGTTTCCCCAGCTTCGGGTCGTCAAGGGAAACTACAGTGTCAGCCGGGGAGACTACCAGCGGGCCATCGTAGATTACCTTCGCGCCCGGGAGCACTCGGAGTACGCGCCGTGGATTTCTTATAATCTCGGTAATGTGTACCACTTTCTCGGTGAAGCCGAAGCGGCGGTAGAGCAGTGGAACCGCGCTCAGAACGTGGATATACGGGATCTCCAGTTTGGAGCCGCTTTCAATCGGGGTGTATACTACTTTGAACAGGGTCGGTATGAAGAAGCTCTAGCCCAGTTTCGGTTTGCGTTGCGCATAGACTCAACAAATATCGCCGCTAAACGTAATTTTGAAATCACTTTTGAACGAGTCGAATCGGGATCAGGTCTGACCAGAGACAGCGTTCCGGCGGAGGTCCACAACAGCAGTTCGTCCACCCAAGAATCCACCGCCACACGCATGCTCGACTACATCAGGCGCAAAGAAGACCAGCGATGGCGGGCAAATGCGGAACAGGAATCGTTTGAGGAGGTGAGGGATTGGTAAGACCGGCGCATTCTCAGCGGTACATTCTCCTTTTTTTGGGATTTCTGGTGGCCCTGGCCGTTCCGTCAGGCAGAGTGTCGTCTCAGGAGAATCTGGAAAATCCCGATAATCAGGCACAGCTCTACCGCTACACTGTGGATGGTCCGAAAGCGGCCATTCGTACCGGCGAGACCTTTGATCTCAGAGTTCGTCTTACCGGGAAGGCCGAACAAGATGCAATCGATGTGATGCTGCCTGAGTTTCCCGGCGGTGTCAGTTTTGTCGGGAGCCCGACTGTAGTTGTCCGTGATCCCGGTCCGGCGGAGATCCGTATGACCATACGAGGCAGTCAACCCGGGCGGTATGTCATTGAAGGGATCACTATCACCGTGGCATCCGACACCAGGGAGGTTGAACCGGTTCTGTTATCGGTAGAGCAGCGCGATGGGATTGTACCGTTTCGTGCGCGGTGGCGTGTGTTGGCGGAGGGAATAACACAGAGCCAGACGGTTCCGGTTCTTCTGGAACTGGTTGGTGCAGCAGACTATCTCTTTCCCGAAGATATTGCCTATCGGGCGCCGGAAACGGGGCTCTTTGAGGAGGTCGCCGGTTTGGGCGCCGTAGAGTCCCGCACCATTGGTGAGGAGACGCTGTACAACATTCCCGTTGCGACGTTTCTTTTTACCCCCGCCGGAAGCGGTGCTATCACAATCCCGGCAGCGACCGTGAGCGCGTCGGGAATATCCGCTGCGGCTCCCGCCCAGACGGTCGAAACCGTTCCCTTGCCGACGGCGGCGGCCGCGTCAAACGCAGTCGGTACCTATTCAATAACCCATTCAGTTAC
>JBAYPC010000093.1:0-8560 GCA_041677905.1 Alkalispirochaeta sp.
CGTGCGCTCCGGCCGAGGTACTCATCACCCACGTTAAAGCCACCGAGAAACCCCTCTACCCCGTCCACAACCAGGGCCTTCCGGTGATTCCGAAAGTTAAGCTGCAACCGGTTGCGGGCGCCCCGGGTCGACGAAAACGGCTGAATCCGGACACCAGCCTGCTGAAGGTCGTGAATATACTCCCGACCAATACCGAAACTGCCGATTTCATCAAAGAGAAAATAGACCGCCACCCCTCGACGAACCGTTTCGATCAGTAAGTCCTTCAGATCCCGGCCAATCGCGTCGTCCCTTACGATGTAAAACTGAATCAGGCAGTACCGTTCGGCCCGTCGGATCGCTGCAAACATCGCTTCAAACGCAACGGGGCCGTCGGTCAGGAGCTGCACACTGTTTCCCCGGGTAAAGGGAAGCCGGGCAATTCGCTCCAAGGCGCGCGCCCGCCCGGCATCATCGTCGTCCCGGGCGTGGCGCTCTTCCATCTTTTCCTTCAGACCCGTCAGTCGGCCCCACAGGCGCCGGTCAATTTGCTTGCGGGACTTTATGTAACCGTTAAACTCGGTTCGACCGAATATCCAGTACGCCGGTACGGCCAGGTAGGGGAATGTGTTAAGGGAAATGATCCACGCTATCGCGCCTTGAGACGTTCGTGTGGTCAGCAGCGCCGAAATTGACGATAGAACGCCGAGAACCTGGGCAACTGCGATCATAATTGCCAAAAACACCGATATATGGTGTCCGGTCGGACGCCGTTGGTCAACCTCCCGCGTCCTGACTCGCGTGAGGAGAGTGAGGGATGGGAGTAAATACGGGGGTCTGAGTCGTACGACTTCGGTTGTGGACAGTACGCTCCAGTTTGAATACTATTTCCGCCTCATGACAGGAGCACAAACAAACACGCCTCCCACGGGAAAGGCGTATACATATCTGGCCGCCTTGTTCGTCGGCACCATGGTGGCTGCGAATCTGATGGGTACTAAGGTCATTCCCTTTTTTACGATCAGGGGGTTTCAGTTTACCGGGTCAGTGGGGATCTTTCTCGTTCCGATTTCCTTTCTGATAACGGATATTATGGCGGAAATCTGGGGCGGCAAAGCCGTCAGATCGCTTATCGGCGCCACCGTGACCGTACTGCTGCTGGTCCTGGGAATTACCGCCCTGGCAACGGTACTTCCCCCGGCAGGTCGTTTTGCCGATATGAACGGCGCCTATACCGTTATTTTTCGCAGCTCCCTGCGTCTCACCGCGGCGAGTATCGTCGCCTTCACACTGTCCCAGAGTCACGATGTCTGGGCGTTTGAACTCTGGAAACGGATCACCGGAGGAAAGATGCTCTGGTTGCGGAACAACGCGTCCACTATGGTAAGCCAGCTTATCGATACGATCGTGTTCATGCTGATCGCATTCTGGAGGGTTGGCGACCACTTTACTTTGGGATACGTCCTGGGAAGTATGGTTCCGCCCTATTATTTGCTAAAGGTGCTCATGGCACTGCTGGATACTCCGTTTGTTTACCTGGGGGTTCGCATTCTCCGAAGAACCGAGAACTTGAAGGCAAGTCCTTCACCGGCGGCCACATCCGGAACCACCAGGTGACCCAGAACCGAGCTGAACGGAACTACGACGTCCATGGGACGTGTCTCGTCGGTAGAGAAGAGTAATTCCGCACCGGAGTCGCCGGGGGCCGCCTCGTTATGGAGTTGGGCCTCGCCGGTTGGCGGGACTCCACCGACAGCCTGTACCGGCACGTGGACGTTCCGCAGCGGTTCCGCCCCGAAATTTACCAGAAAAACCATTGAGCCCACCGCCCAGGAGATGTGCTTTCTGCCGGCAGTTGCATCCGGCGGCAGAAGCCACCGTACGGACCGGTCCACCAGTTGCGGAAAGAACTCCTCTGCAAACAGCCTGATCCGGCTGATCCGAAAAAACAGTCGCCCGTTCCGACCAAACCGGAAAGGACCGTGAGTCGCCTTGGGACCGTCGGTTTCGTGAAAGACGTAGAGTTTAGTGTACTCTTCATTGGGCGCCGGAGCGTAGTGGACATCGCGGTTTTCAAAGTTCAGCGCCGTGTATGAGGGCATATCGGTCAGAAAAAGGGCGGTGAAGTAGCGTGCTTCATTACCGTGAAGGTAGTAATCGTCAAACCGGGGATCGTCTTTATCGGCGGTCATCACGGTAAATGACGGCGTCACCGACCGAGTTGATCCGATATCGTGGTAGAGGCGCAGCTGTTGCACAAACTCCGGGGAGTCTACCCGGCGTGACTGCAAGTCGCCCAACGTTACGTCCGCTCGGGAGGCTTCCAGATGGTCGATTTCATCTCCGTAGGCCATGATCCCGGGTGGTGCAATGAAAGTCTCCGCAAAATACCCGAAATAGGGCGCGCCGTTGACCTCTCTGATGTGGCCGGCAACTGCACCAAGCAGGTCGTAGTACTCATCGGGAGCCGCGGGAACACCTTCGGGCCGCATCTGCACGTGGGACATATCGCCCCGCATGAAATCAAAACCGAAGGAACGCTGAACGGAACCATACCACTGCCGGACAAAGTCCCATACCTCTTCTCGGGGTCGACTGAAGTCGATCTCCCATTCGCTGTTGTCGTTCAACCGTTCGTACAGTTTGTACCGCGTTAACGGGCCGAACACCCGGGACATACTTTCGGGCCGGGTAATTCGGTATTCCCGCCATACGTGACCGTCTCCGCCAACACTCGCCCGTTCAGTATCCACTTCCAGACCGCGGTACGGCGGCGCCATCGTTGCCGGCACCGGTTCATATCCCTGACGGTAGAGGTGGCGGGCCAGAGCGACCCGGCGGCGGGTACGCATTTCAATATCATCAGGTGGTCCGAAGAGGAGGTATTCCTGTCTGCCCGCCGAGTCGGTCAGAGCCGGCCCTTCCTGTGCAAGGAACTGCCGGATTTGCTCCTGAACCTCTTCATGAAGATTGGCGCGATGATCGGCAATTACCGTGTCCTCCCGGCGCAGCCATTCGAAGTACTCCGGATAGGCCAGGACGATTTCCGAATAACGGTCCGTATGGGGAATAACATCCATACCCACCGCCTTTCCCATGAGATGAAGAACGTTTACCACCGCCTTGAGCTGCCGCGCCGGCGTATCGAGATGAGGAAGTTCGGCCGCAAAGTCGGCACTGAAAAACTCGGGGTTGATGTAGCGGCTGCTTATGCCGTAGAGACTGCCGACGACTCCAGGTTCCCAGACCGGAAGAAGGTGTACCGAGTCGTGGACGTCGGAAAGGGTCAGAGCGTACTTCAACACCCCCGAAAAATCACGGACCGTACGGACGTTGACACCCACCATATTGGTCCGGCCTAGCCAGCCGGTGTCCCCTGTTGCGGCGACGGGGCCTCCCAGCAAACCGGGCGCGTCGGAAGCCGGACGGTCGGGGTCGGTCCATTCACTGGAGAGGGCGGCATCTGCCGACTCGCCGAAACGACGGCGCAACAGTGTAAGCAGTTCTCTGCAGTCCATCTCGACCGCGTCCCGGGGCAGGAGGTTCAGGCAGATGCCGCTTTCCCCGGCGTAAAATGCAGCGTCACACCGATCCGGGTATGCAAATCTTCGCTTCCTGATCTGTTCTTCCGTCCGCCCGAGGATTTTCGCCTTTTCATACCAGGACATAATCAGAACTCCACGTCGTAGTTGCTGGTGATGACTATGTCGGCATCGTTCCGGTGCGGTGCAATGATATCGTGTTCGATGCCGAGCACCTTCTCAATAAATGGGTCAAACGGTTCACGGGCACGTCGTTTTCGTGCAGGAAGAGTCTCTCTGTAATCCCGGGCGATAAAGATGTGGGTATCCGCATTTTTCAGGAGGGTCGTATAGGTACCTTCGGCAATGACCACCCGGATACCGTCCAACGAGACCGTCTCTTCGGTGATCCGGTCCTCTTCGTAAATGACCAGCGGTTTTGTCAGAGAATTGGCCCCTTCTTTGGCCGTTTCCAGATGGCCGTCCAGGAGGTCCAGTTTCACTTCACCTGTTCCGATCCAGCTGATATCCTGCCGACGTCGGGCGTCGTTGGTCTTAGGAGGAAGCACGAAGTAGTCATCCTGCTGCAGTACTACGGTCCGGTACCCAACCGTTTCAAGCGCCTCTTTCAGAGCCTGCCCCATTTCAGACTTGCCGCTGCCGGACTCACCCGCAATGGTAACAGCGAAACGTCTATTTTGACCATCGATATACCGCTCCAGCGCTTCCGCGATTGTCTTTGCGGCTTTGCGGTGATGATCCTCCACAATAATAACGTCTCCACGCATTGTCGCCTCCATGTAAATTGGTTTATCCAACCAACTTATCATAGTTTCGTTAAAATGTGTCAAGCACCGAGAGTCTTCGCCGGGCAGTAGGCCGGTAGGCCGATCCTATATATCATATGATTATGGACAATGCCGTGTCGGGAACACTTTCACAAAGACTCAAGACACCTCTCCCGGGAGAGCGAGCCCATCGGCCGATGATACCGGAAGGCAGGGAGTACCTCCGGCCGTTGAACGTCCCGAAAAATGCCCGCAGAGCGGCTGTCCTGATTTTTATCACCGACACCGTACAGTTTACCGCCCCGTTTATCCACAGAAGTAACGACGATGGCCCCCATTCGGGTCAAATTGCGCTCCCTGGCGGAGAAGTAGAACCGGGAGATTTCGACGAAGTGGATACTGCACTCAGGGAGGCAGAAGAAGAGATCGGCCTGCGCCATCGGGACGTTATCCCATTGGGAACGCTTTCGCCGCTCTATATCGATGTCAGTAATTTTCTTATTACCCCGGTGGTGGGAGTTTACTCCGGCACCGGACCGTTTCCCTGGGAAGAACTGGTACCGGATATCCGCGAAGTTGTTGCGGTGCATCCCGTTCCGCTTTGCCGTCTTGAATCCACAAAGAAGACCCGTCTCGTCAACGTTCGGGGCGATTGTCTTGTCGTACCCAGTTACCAGTTCGATGGAAATGTAATCTGGGGTGCAACCGCTATGATCATTGCAGAATTCGTTGCAGTCTTTGCGGACATCCTCAACACGGACATCCTCAACACGGATATCAGGAAGATAGATCGATGAACCTGTCGGTCAACATCTGAAAACCCCAGTCCACCAGAAGCGCGACCATCGCCGCAGAAAGAGCTCCGGCGGTGATAAACGCAAGGTTATCTCGAACCAGACCGGCGATAATCACCACACCAAGTCCACCGGCGCCAATAGTTGCACCGATCGTAGCAGTTCCCACAGAGATCACGGCGGCAGTGCGAACCCCTGCAATGATGACGGGTGCCGCCAGAGGCAGTTCGGTGAGGACCAGACGGCGCCAGGGACGCATACCCATGGCCGTCGACGCTTCAAGAAGTCCCGAGTCGATTTGCTGCAGGCCAGTGATGGTATTACCGAGAATCGGCAGCAGGCTGAAAAGGAAGAGAGCGAATACGGTAGGTTTTGTTCCAAATCCAAAAAGGGGAACCGCCAGAACGAGAACCGCCACCGGCGGAACTGTCTGAGCCAGTGCGGCAAGATCTCTAACGAGGGGGATCAGGGAAACGCCCCGTGGCCGGGTCACGATAATTCCCACGAGCATGCCCACAAGTGCAGCCGCCGCGGTGGCAATTCCAGAGAGGACTACGTGCTGTCCAAGTAGCTGCAACATCGGTATACGAGGATAGACGTAAGCGGACTCAAAGGGAAAAAGGATCTTCGCAACCGGTTCGTACACTGTCGGGACAACGGTGGCGACCAAAAGTACCGTCAGTATCGCCGGTCGGCGTAATTTCCGGATCACGGCTTCACCATTCGACGTATCCCTTCAAAATCGAGATGTTCGCCTCTTCCGTCGGGGTGTACCACGTAGACGGTGGCTGAACCCGACTGAAGCAACTCATTCAGCGCATCCCGAAGTGTCGGTGATCCGGTGCCGTTCCAACCTGTGAGAGACTTCAGGGGAACGGTGTTAAGCAAACGTATCATCCGGTCGGTTCCCTCAAAATCGGCAACAAAATCGTCGGCCGGTTGGATCAACAGTTCGGCAGATGTCCCAAACTGGCGCAGCCTTCCCTCCTTCATCACCGCGATCCGGTCTCCGAGAAACATCGCCTCATCCAGATCATGGGTGACTAGAACAACCGTCTTCTTCAACCGTGCCTGAATCTCTTTGAACGCCTGCTGCAACACCCCTCTGGTCAGCGGATCAACCGCTCCAAAGGGTTCGTCCATAAGAAGATACGGCGGGTCTGCCGCCAGAGCACGGGCCACACCGACACGCTGAGCTTCACCACCGGAAAGCTGTCGCGGGTATTTTTCCCGGTATGTTGCCGGATCGAGCCCCACCAGATCGAGAAGTTCGTCCGCCCGGTCCATGCGCCTGTTCCTGGTCCACTTCAGCAGTCGCGGCACCAACGCGATGTTCTGCCAGACCGACATGTGCGGTAGCAGTCCCACCGATTGAATAACGTAGCCCGTTCGCAACCGCAGCTCCGCCGGATCATAATCTCTGAGGGCGACCTCATCTACCTCAATTGTACCGCTATCCGGCTCGATCAGCCGGTTGATCATCCGCAGGGTCGTTGATTTTCCACACCCCGACGGCCCGATAAGGACGCAGACCGTTCCGTTTTCCACAGTCAGGGTGAGTTCGGAAACGGCCTGGACCGCACCAAAGGCCTTGCTGACATCGGTAAACCGGATCATCCCGCCACCTCCACTTCAACTCGCCCGTGGTTGGAAATACGCTGAAGAACACCAAAAAGACGGTCGACGAGCACGGCCAGAATGACGATGGGAATCACACCGAGAACGACAAGGTCCGTCGCGGCCTGTCCGAGTCCCTGAAAGACAAACCAGCCAAGACCACCGGCGCCGATCAACCCGGCAACCGTCGTGTTGCCCACCGCCTGAACGGCGGCCGTTCTCACTCCTCCAAGGAGAACCGGAAGGGCGATCGGAACTTCAACCATACGGAACAGCTGCCTGCGGTTCATCCCCATGGCCCGTCCGCTTTCGCGAATTTCCAGAGGAACCACCAAGAGCCCCGTCACGGTATTTCGGACTACCGGCAAAAGCGCGTACAGCGTCAGGGCGATCAGTGCCGGTGTAACACCAACTCCGGAAACTCCCGCCCGGCGAAGGGCCGGTACTGCACGACTCAACGTCGACAGCGGTGCAATGAGAAGACCGAACATGGCAAGACTCGGTATTGTCTGTATGGTGCTTGTGGCGTCAAGAATAGTTTCACGTAACCTGGGGTGGCGATAGGCGGCCATACCGGCAGGAACTCCGATGAGGCACGCCAGACCTACGGCGGTACCGCTGAGCAGGACGTGTTCGAACAGGGCCTGAATAAACCGTTCAGACCGAACGGTGTACTCGACCACATACGATACGGAACGGAACGCCGGCTGTACTACCAAAAGCGCCACCAGAACGAACGCCGTTACCGCAGCAACGGGAAAGACAAGCTGTGATCGATTCTGGGACACCCGGGATACCCGGGAAAGCTCATGCCACCCGACCAGCGCCGACAGAAGCAGCAGCCAGAATCCCGCACCCGGAGTGACTCGGCCGAGTTCGCCGATCATCCCCCGCTGCGTCAGAACGGCGGTACCGCGTTGAAAGAGCAACCAGGGCAGAACGGTTACGGTAACTGACCACAGCGCGAGTATTCCCAACCGCCACGTCGGGGAACACGTTCCGGTTGGGGACCACTTTCCGGTTGGAGAATTGTTCCCCGTCGGGGAACCGGGGGCGCCCAGGACGACAAAGAGCAGGGCACCTGCCAGGGGCAGCAAAAGCAACGCCCACGCCGCTGCAGAAGGACCAAACTCAAGAAGGCGATACCCGGTGCCGTCGGCGATCCTGTTCGGGCGAAGGATGACAAACTGAAGAAAGACCGAGACAAACGCCGGAATAATCGACAGAAAGATTGGCGCATTTCCGGCACGTTCCACGACCGCTTCTCCTTGGTTTGACCCGTTTAGGTTTGGCCGGTCTTACCAACCGGCTTTACTGAATAAAACCGTTGTTCTGAAGATACTGTTTTGCCACTACCTCCGCACTACGCCCTTCAACGGCGATAGACGCATTCAAGCCCTGCAGCGTCTCTCGGTCGAGACTTGCAAAAACCGGGCGAAGCAGTTCTTCCAGTTCACCGTATTCGTCAAATACCTCGCCGCGAACAACCGGCGCCGGAAGGTACACCGGCTGCACCCCTTTGGTGTCATCCAGGACAAACAGACCAAGGGCAGCAAGCTGTCCGTCCGTGCCGTACGCCATAGCGGCGTTCACTCCCTCCTGGTTGCGTGCAGCGGCCTGCATAGTCGTTGCCGTATTACCGCCGGAAAAGACCAAGAGGTTTTCCTGGGTCAACTGAAAACTATAGGTCTCTTCAAAAGCCGGCAACACGTCGGGACGGCTGACAAACTCTTCGCTGGCGGCCAGCTTAAAGGAATTTCCCGCCGCCATCCACGGCCCGATGTCCCCCATGGTGGTCACCCCATTGTTGTACAGTTCACCCCGGACGGCAATTGCCCAGGTGTTGTTGGCATCCGCCGGC
>JBAYPC010000094.1:0-8535 GCA_041677905.1 Alkalispirochaeta sp.
AAGCACTGGTCTCTGCAGTCGAATCTGATATAGCGGCCCGTTTCCCGGACATCCGTCTTGAAGCGGTTATTCTGGAAGAGATATCCGTTCCCGATATGGTTCTCTACCAACTGGGCCGGGAGACTTACACAGCCGTGCAGAATCGACGCAAGGAAACCCTGGAGGATTTCGCAATCCAGTCCACCGGCACCAGGGCTCTTCAGAACGAACGTCTTGAAACACTGGCCCGATACGGAGAGATCCTCGATCGGCATCCCATCCTTCTTGACTATCTGGAAATTGCCGCAAAGCACGGCGCCGATCCCCTGGACCTGGAGCGTCTTGAAAGCAGTGTCGAATAACGAGGAGTTATGTTTCGTTTTCGATAAGGATAATCTGGTTCAGTATTTTCTGGGTATTCTCAATCTGGTTGAGGTACTGCCTTAGTCTGATATCCAGGGAGTTGTCTGCTGACGACACACTTTCAAAACTGCGATAGCGCTCGTTTAACTGTTTGTGACTTCCCTTCAGGATTACCGTGAACGACTGGGCAATTCCGTTCATCTGGTAGGTAAATTTTTCGATGATGGTCCGAGCGTCCCATATTTTTTGGTTTACCAGCGCCCTGTATGCGGCAAGCTGGGTAGGGTCCCTGTCTGCGCCGGTATGGCGATACCGGTGAAAGGTCTTTCCCTCTTCAGAGTCGGGAGAAAAGGACAGGTCAAACTCCCTCAGTTTTTCTTCGGCGTCCTCAATTCCGGCGATAAGCAGAGTAAAATCGACCCCACTCTGCCGTGCGCGGACCGGCATGATCTTTCCTAGAATACGAAGAAATTCAAGGAGTCCCTTGCGATAGACCTTCCGAATGAAGGTGTGCACGATCTGAAGTGAACGGTAAACCTCCAGCTTTCCAACACCTGACCGCTGCAGAGTTGCCTGAATCTCCGGGTGAAAATACTCGAACTGAAGCAGACCGTCGGGAAAGACATCCTGAACAATTTTACCTAACACTCCCATGCGGATATCGTTAAAACGGCTGTCCAACTCTTCGAGGATTTTGATTTTGAGGTTCGAATAGTAGAAGTCCCGCAGCTTCAAATGGGGAAGGTACGCCATAAACCGGTAATACGGGTCGTTTCGAAAAAAACGGATTATATCTACCAGGGGAATCGTCTTTCGCACGATTTTTGCCTGTTCTGCCAGATCAGTCACACTCTGTCTCATCTCGTCAGTTTTGGATGATGCCGGAATTTCGACGGTTGTATCTGTCGCACCTCCGGCGATAACGAAAAAGAAGTAGTCGAAAAGTTCGGAAAACATATCCAATTTACCGGGCAATCGACTAACACTGTACAGGGCAAGATAGAGTTCATCCAAAAGGTCCAGCACCCGGTGCGGGGCCGCCTCGTGAAAGGTGACCTCTCCGCCGGCCACAACCGCCCCCAAAGAGGACTGGAACTGCACGAACAGCTCGTCGTACCTGTAGAGAGCAACATCTTTGAGCAGGTACAGACCTTTTAGACCGTGTTCAATCTCTTCCATCACCGACTGTGGGATACTCTCAACATAACCACTGACCTGCTCAAGTATGTGTTTCTTCAGTTGGTTCCGTGACTCCGTCGTGCGAAACACTTCCTGGAGTTCCCGGGTTGAACAAAAATCGCTAAGCGTCCTTTTTGCATCCGGGATTCTCCGGGAGAGCATAACGTCCAGTACGTTCCGCAAAGATTCAGTGTTTCTCCAAATCGTATCGAAGAAGGACGCTGTACGGTGTGCTGCCCGGGCAAGTTTAACCAGCCCTTCCGGTAGTCCCGGAAGAAAAACTCGTCCGTCAAAATCGACCATATCTGTGTTAGTCGCACGTACGCGATCTTTGGTCTGGTCAAGCCGGAAACGGATGAACACGTCTTCGTCCCGTCCTCCGGCAATTACCTTCTTCAACCAGAATCGGACTTTTTCCCAAAAGGTCAGGCGGTTCATGTCGGAAAAGATCAGTGATTTTCTCTGCTCCTGCCGTATCTCACCGTAGATGATCCGTTGCCGACTTTTTTCTTCGACACTCAAAGCCTGTTCAATACGACGCAGTAGTTCCCTTCGTTCGTCGTCGGAAAGAGCTCTGGCAAGATCGTCAACACTACCTGAAGTTACAGAACGAGAGGCAGTGACAACGCGTGAATCATAAGTAACCGGCCGCTCACTATTTTTACTTGACATGTTTTTTCCAGACACTCATTGCTGATCCCGACGTCACCTCGTTTCCAGACCAACTCATCCAGAGACCATTTGAGGCCGCTGCTGCGCATTCGGCACGTGTCGGGGCCAATCGGAAAAAATGAGACGATCCCGTCTTCCGGTGCACCGAACTCAATTATATCATCAACAGCCGTGATGATGTCCCGGTTGGTAATCCACTGTTTGGGATAAGGCTCCCGATCAAACAGTGCCACAATTCCTAACAAATGGTCTAAACGTCCTCCGCCTCCTCCAAGAATAGTAATTCTTTCAATATCTTGTTTCCAGAGATAATTAAGGGCAATTTCAGTGTCGGTCCAATCTTTGGCCGGAGCGTATCGCATGACCTCGACGTCGTCGAACTCGTGTAACAGTTCGGGCCGGTCCAGGGAGTCCATATCACCGACAATGGCGTCCGGTTTTATGCCCAACCGAACGGCTCTTGAAAGTCCGGCGTCCGCGGCCACAACTGTCCAGTCGGCCCTGTTATCCAGGGACACGCCTTTTTCCGGACCTTCACCACCGGTGACAACCAGTCCCCTTTTCGTTTCAGAACGCTGAAGATCCATAGAACGATGGTAAAACAATTTTTCTTTCAAGTCGAACACGAATCAGACCGAGAATGAGAATGAGGACAAGGATGTCCTCTAAATTTCATCAAGGAGGATGACATGATCATCAACCACAACATGAGTGCGATGTTTTCACAGCGCCAACAGAAATTCAACAATATGGATGTTCAAGGGAACATCGAAAAGTTGTCTTCGGGGCTGCGGATCAACCGCGCAGGTGATGACGCAAGTGGACTTGCGGTGAGTGAAAAAATGCGATCCCAGATTCGCGGACTTGGTCAGGCCGAGCGCAACGCTGCGGACGGTATTTCTCTCATCCAGACGACGGAGGGTTATCTGCAGGAGACGCAGGACATTCTACAGCGTCTGCGCGAACTGGCGGTACAGTCTTCTAACGGTGTTTATACCGATGAAGACCGGATGCAGATCCAGGTCGAAGTTTCTCAACTTGTTGACGAGATCAACCGCATCGCCTCTCACGCCCAGTTCAACGGCATGAACCTTCTGACCGGCCGTTTTGCCGCAGAGACTGGAACCAACGTGGTCACCGCAAGCATGTGGTTTCACATCGGTGCCAACATGGATCAGCGGGAACGCGTTCACATCGGTACCATGACCGCTCAGGGTCTTGGCATTCAGAGCACTTCGGGATTGCCCCATACGGCGAGCTTCATCAGCCTGTCGACCCCCGATGCGGCGAACTCGTCGATTGCTCTGATCGACTCGGCACTTAAGGCGGTGAGCAAACAGCGGGCGGACCTCGGAGCGTACCAGAATCGCCTCGATATGGCGCGTATCGGTCTGAGCGTGGGTGCGGAAAACCTGCAGGCCGCCGAATCCCGGATACGGGACGTCGACATGGCCAAGGAGGTGGTAGAGTACACCAAGAACCAGATTCTTGTTCAGTCGTCCACTGCCATGCTGGCACAGGCCAACCAGGCGACTCAGTCGGTACTGCAGCTCTTACAGTAAGCCGGCCGCCAAAACAAACGAAAGGGTCGTCTCCAGGGGACGGCCCTTTTTAAATTTGGTTGGACCGCAACCCTTTTCAAAACGCGCTTGCGGACGCAGTTAATTTCCTGCCATTATAGTTTCTGATGATCACAGCTCCTGCAACGATACGCAGACTTGCACAACGATACCACGACGCCGGACATCAGCTGTATATCGTCGGCGGTGCCGTCCGTGATTCACTGTTGAACAGAAAAGTATCGGACTACGATTTCACCACGTCGGCGCCTCCTCAAATAACCCGATCTTTGTTTCGCCGCACGATTCCCACCGGTATAGAACATGGGACAATTACCGTGATCTTTGAAGGGAAACCATATGAAATCACCACGTTCCGGGTCGACGGCAAGTACCGCGACTTTCGACGACCGGAGCAGGTGACGTTTACCTCTTCTCTTTACGAAGATCTGAAACGACGGGATTTTACGATTAACGCGATAGCCTTTGATCCTCTTACCGGGGATATTCACGACCCTTTTGACGGTCGCTCGGACCTCAAGGCCCGACTAGTGCGGACGGTCGGGTATCCGCAGGAACGTTTTGCCGAAGACGCTCTGCGGATGATACGGGCGATACGGTTCACCTCTATTCTTGAGTTTACCCTTGACAGTGATACGGAACTGGCGATCCCCCCGGCGGCCGATACCATCGTCCATGTCGCCCGGGAGCGAGTACGACAGGAACTGGAAAAACTCATGGAGAGTCGCAGGCCGTCCGTCGGGTGGCATCTGCTGGAACAGACCGGTCTTCTGGACAGGATAATTCCCGAATTACTGGAAGACCGCGATCCGGTCTACCGAGATGCCGGAGGACCTCCCGTATTCGACCATCTTGTAGCGGCCTGTGACTGTGCGCCGCAGGATGATCCGGTCCTTCGCTGGTCTGCTCTCTTCCACGACGTGGCAAAACCGCGCACCTTTGGTCAGGACGAAAGGGGAATTCACTTTCATAACCACGACGCTGTTTCAGCGGAACTGGCCGAAGAAATCATGGAACGCCTCAGATTTTCCAATGATATGATTCGCCTGGTCGGCCATCTCATCCGACACCATATGTTCGGATATGAGAAAAACTGGACCGACGGTGCCGTCCGCCGTTTTACGGCACGGGTTGAAGCGGAACACGTCTCAAGGTTAATCGCCCTGCGGCGGATCGATATCTGTGGAAAGACCGGCCGCCCTCCGGTGTTATCAGACCTCGATCACCTGGAAGAGCGAATCAGAAAACTGCTTCGTAACAAGCCGCCCCTTACCGTAGGGAATCTCGCTGTGAATGGCCGGGATATCATGGAGGAACTGGGTGTTCCGGGAGGACCGATAATCGGCATCATCCTCCGGGATCTTCTTCAGACGGTCCTGGACGACCCGTCAATGAATACGCCCGAACACCTTATGCCGATTGTGAAAAACCTCTACCGGGAACGTATTCAGGGCAAATAACATTTACTCATCGTCATCGTAAAGATCTTCCCAGGCTCGCCGTGCCGCAACCTGCTCCGCCTCTTTCTTGTTTTTCCCTTCGCCCGGTCCGTACTTGTGTCCATCCACTACGACCTCGATCCAGAACGTACGGTCATGATCCGGACCGGTCTTTCGGACAAGGTTATACCGAGGATAGGTCCGGTACCGTTTCTGGACCAGTTCCTGAAGCAGCGTCTTGTAATCTTTGCGATGGCGGTCTTCCAGAACTTTCTGTATCTCCGGAACAGTGTACCGCAACACAAATTTCTTGGCCGCCTTAAAACCGGAATCCAGAAAAAGAGCACCAATCACTGCCTCAAGGGCATCGGCGAGGATGGCTTTTTTGCGCCGTCCGCCGGAGTGCTCTTCCCCTTTACCGATGAGAATAAAGTTGTCTATACGGATAGCACGGGCGATCCCGGCGAGGCTCTCTTCACTGACGACAAAACTCTTGATTCGGGCCAGTTCACCTTCAGGACGTTCCGGAAGCGTTAGATAGAGGTGCTCTGCAACGACCAGTCCCAGTACAGAGTCTCCGAGAAATTCCAACCGTTCGTTGTTTTCAACTCCGTCTCCCGCTTCATTTGCATGTGAACGATGGCTGAAGGCCTGGTTGAGTAGTTCGAGTTTTCGAAAACGAAGTCCCGCGTGCCCCTCAAATAAGCGCAGTTCTTTTTTCCGCTCGGCACTAATCAATACATCTGTTGGCGAAGTACGCAGGAATGGCATAACAAAAGAGCCGACCGCAGCGTATTACCACCCGGTCGGCTATGTGTTCAATCGAGTATTGCGGTTATTTTTCTTGACTCTTCAGGAAATTCAGGGCGTCACCGACCGTCTCAAACTCGTTTGCCTTTTCGTCGGGAATTGCAATACCCATTTCTTCTTCAATGGCATAGACCAGCTCGTAGGTGTCGAGGCTGTCGGCGCCTAGATCTTGGCGAAAAGATGACTCCATGGTGACCTTTTCTTCGTCAATCTCAAGCTTCTCTGCGATCAGCTTTTTCATTTTCTCGAATAGTTCGTCCATACAACAACCCTCCTGTGATTAGTCGAGATCGTCCGCATCAATGACCCGCTTGCCACGGTAGAACCCCGATGCAAGATCAACTCGATGCCTTCGAACCAACTCCCCTGACTCCGGTGATGTCACCAGTGTAGGTATTCCAAGTTTTCCATTGATTTTGCGGCGACGCCGCGTCCGTGATTTCGAATGTTTTCTCTTCGGTACTGCCATTATGTATTACCCTCTCGTTTTCCAGTTACAAGTCCCGCGATATTATCGCCGGTGCCTGTTATGTGTCAACCTCGGTCGTTGACCGATATTTTGTACTCGGCAACGTCTTTGTGGTCAACTATCCAGTTTCAATTGTCAAATCGTAACGATTTTCTCACGTAAACGCGATTCAACGATTTTCGGTACCATAGAGCTTACGTCCCCACCGAGACGGACAAGCTCCTTGATTGCCGACGAACGTAGTACAAAATACTGAGCATCCGTCGGGAGGAACAGTGTTTCAATTTCGCTGTCAAGCCCTTTGTTCAACATTGAAAGTTCGAACTCGTAAGAAAAGTCCGAAAACGCCCGGACACCGCGAATCATGACCGGCGCGCCGATTTTACGGGCGAATTCTACGATCATCCGGTCCCACAGGTGAACTCGCACGTGCGGCCACGGTTCGGTGAGTATCTGCATCATCTCCATTCGTTCTTCAGCGTCAAAAGTGTACGTCTTGTGGATGTTGTTGGCCACAACCACTTCTACATGGTCAAATATCTTGGTGGCCCGCTCGATCAAATTGAGATGACCGTATGTAACCGGGTCAAACGAGCCCGGCAAAAGCGCCTTGTGCATCGCGGTATACTACTCTAGGAGGAGCGGATTTACAAGGAATTGACAAAAAACAGTTCCTGTTGAATCGTTAGGCGTGTCCCGTACCATACCTATTCTAAGTATCCTTGTGTTCCTGGCCTCACCGTGGGGCCCTGTCTCCGTGTTTTCGTCGGACCCTCCCAGTCCGGCCAAGGAATTTCCTGACTGGATACCTGCAGGAACTGTATCACCGGCGGTGGCGCGTCGCGCCGTGGAGATGCAGGCCCGATTTCAGAGCCGAAATTCACAGATGCAGCAATCGGCCCTTACACAGATATCCCAGGACATCGACCGGTATGGCCGGACGGAAATGCGCATTGCCGCCGTTCCACTTGTGATAGAACTCCTTAATCAGGACTACCGGATACTACAATTTCCCCGAGATTACCGTATAGACACCACAATACGCCTGTCGGCACTGGAACTTCTGGGACGATTAGGTGGTACCGACGCACGAAGTCAGCTGCGATACAGTCTCAGAAACGATACTGACGGTGTTCTACGCGCCCGGGCGGCACAACTTCTGGCCGATACAACAGGCGATGATCCTGACGGTGATCTGCAGGCGGTCTCGACCGCCCTGCTGGCGACCGTAGGGGCTCGCCGGGACGAAGCTGAGGTGATGCGTCTCCTGAATGCGGCCCAAACCCTCACATACCGGACGTGGAATCCTGAAAACCCGGACCTTCTCAGGGCGTTGATTCTGATTTACGACGGGCCTTATTCGCGACGCCTCAGGAACTCGGCAATGGTTTTGTTGGAAGAACTTTCAGAGAGATAGTGTAACGACGCGATCCCGTCGTCGGTATCGAGAAGTCGATCGGTTATTCGACCCGCCAGAACCTCTACGGCACCTTCCATATAGGAAGGGTCGCTGATGCGTTCTTTGAGTTTCCGTATTTTACCGGGGTCAATCGGACGTGCTACCCTGGCCATGGGGATTCAAAAGCTCCTTCAATGTGTTCGATCCGTCCGTCAACTCCGTACAGAAAAACGATGTCAAACCGTTGCCGCCAACCCCGAAAAGCCGGTTCCTGTAACAGAAAAAGACGGGCAGCATCGGCGATACGCCTCTGTTTGGTACGGCCGATCGAGTACTCTAAACTGGCCGCGGTGTTAAAAGTCCACCGTTTGACCTCTACATACACGACCGTTTCGGCGGCCTCACATATAATATCGACCTCTCCCCGCTTACTCCTGAAGTTTCGTTTGAGAATCTGGTAACCTTTTGTACGGAGAAATTCTGCCGCCCGCTCTTCGCCGTCTGCGCCGAAGCTGCGGGAGTTCACAACCCCTGGTGTTTTCGGGCCAGGGAATTCGCGTCTACCGCTTTGGCGATAAACACATTTCGTGCTGTTGCGAGATCGACTTCCGGGCCGCTGTCGTCGATAAATTCCTGGCCCTGGGC
>JBAYPC010000095.1:0-8520 GCA_041677905.1 Alkalispirochaeta sp.
CGGGTAAATTTTCAACGTGCCGACGCCGATAGTGCCCATATGGGATGTCAATTCTCCTTCAGTATGATCTACCGCAGGACCTATCGTGTGACGTGCTGGATTGCAGTGGTACTGCTGGCAATCCCCGGACAACTTGTAATGGCCCAGGCTGAGGAAACTGCGGCAACGTCGGGACCGCGGCCCACTCGGACATTTCCCCATCATGGCTATCAGCTGGAAGGAATCGCCTCCTGGTACGGCGGAAAGTTCCAGGGACGGCTCACCGCCAACGGTGAGGTTTTCGACACGAACGAGCTGACCGCAGCTCACCGGGAATTACCGTTCCACACCAGAGTTCGGGTTACCAATATCACCAACGGGAAATCGGTAGAGGTGCGCATAAACGACCGCGGCCCTTTTGTGGACGACAGAGTTATCGATCTGAGCAGAGCCGCTGCCGAGGCTATCGGGATTACCGCCACCGGAATTGGCCCGGTAGTTCTTGAAGTCATCGACTATCGCCCGGCACCGACGGATCGAATAGTGCAAGTCGCCTCCTATGGGGACCTGAGAAACGCCGAGGCGACCGCTTCACGCCTGGCAAAGGCGGGGCTTTCCCCGGAAATTGAGACTGTTTCCACCTCAGGTGTCTATCGCGTCGTTATTCCCGGGGTGAACATACAGGATATCGACGGGACGAAGGGGCGCCTGGCAGACCTTGGATTCCCGAATGTCCTGGTACGCGAGTCATCGAGAGAGGATTGACATACCTCCCCTTTTTGGGGCATTCTCCTGTCTCATTGTACAGACCGATACGCTTTCTGCCTTTCACCATCAGTGTTACACCGCGTATCGGCCTGTATTTTTGGGGCCCATAGCTCAGTTGGTTAGAGCAGCGGACTCATAATCCGCGGGTCTTCGGTTCAAGTCCGAATGGGCCCAAAAAAAGCGGAGTTCGCCTCCGCTTTTTTTATTCCCTCAGCGCCTTTCCCTCAACACCTTTCAAAGTACCCCGATTTTGTCGGTAATCTCCCGAAGTTCTGCAAGAACCATAGGACGTCCGAGGTGAAACCCCTGGCCGATTTCGCAGCCGATACTCTGCAGGTGGGTAACCTGCTCGGCCCGCTCGATTCCCTCGGCAATTACCCGGGCGTTCAGCTGAAAGGCAAGAGACACCATCGCCTGTACAACGGCATCGGATGTATCCTCTTCATCTAACACCGACACAAAGGTCTTGTCGACCTTGACGAAATCCGGATGAAACCGCTGCAGGTAGGCCATCGACGAATAACCGGTGCCAAAGTCGTCCAGTGCAATCTTTATGTTGTGATTCCTCAGTTTCCGGATGATCTCCAGGGTCTTCTCGGCGTCGGCCATTGCCGTCCGTTCCGTTATTTCAAGGTGAATGCTGCCCGGATCGATACCCGCCTCCTCCGCCGCTTCCAACACATGCTCAACGATGGCGCCACCGTAAAAATGGCGGGGGGCGATATTTACCGCGAGGTGTACACCCAGACGGTCAATGAACGGAGCGGCCTCCCGGGCGGCCCTTTTCAGAACCAACTTACCCAGTTTGACAATCAAATTGCTGTCTTCGGCAATTGGAATAAAGACATCCGGTGGTATCTCTTCCCCGTCGTCACAGCGCCAACGGCTCAGGGCCTCCAGCCCCACCAGGGCTCCAGTTTTCAGGTTGTACTGGGGCTGGTACATCAAATAGAGGTCTTCCTGCTGCACGGCATCCCGAAGCTGCCGTTCCAGACGGGTACGACGAACTGCCCACCGGTCCACCATCTGGTTAAAAAAAGCGTACCGGGACTTACCATCCTGTTTCCGGTTTCGTTCCATGGCGATTTCGGCATTTCTCAGAAGAAACTCCGCCGTCTGCCCGTCCTCCGGGTAGCGGACAATACCGGTCGCTACCGCCAGTTCGACGTGGGCACCGTCTATTTCAATTGGGGCAGTACACGCCTCGGTCACTGCGTCTACAATACGAACGATATCACCGTCGCTCCCGACCTCCTGAAGTAACAGGGCAAACGTGTCCGCCCCCAGGCGAGCCGAAGAGGCGTTACCACTCAGACCGTTCTTCAGCCGTCGGGAAAACTTCTCAAGGGTATAATCGCCGCCCTTGAAGCCAAACTGGTTGTTGATCTTGCGAAAACCGATGATGTCAAGAACGGCCATGGCAAATATCCGCCCATCGGCCCTGGCCAGGGTTATCGCGTCCTCCAGTCGCTGCGTAAAAAGGGTGCGGTTGGGCAGTTTGGTCAACGCGTCAAAAAACGCCAGGTGGTTCAACCGTTCGTCCTGGGACTTGCGCTCCGACAAATCGTGAAAAACACCGGCGTACTGCCGTTCGCCCGTTTCTCCGTCGGTAATTGCCGTTATGGTAAGGGACTGAGGATAGGCCTCACCGTTTTTTCGACGATTCCATATCTCTCCGGTCCACGTGCCGATAGACTCCAGTGCCCGCCACATGGTGCGATAAAAATCGGTGTCGTGCCGACCCGATTTGAGAATACGGGTATGACCACCGACAGCATCGTCTTCGGTGTACCCCGTAATCGTCGTAAATGCGGAGTTTACCCGGGTTATATTGCCGTTTCGGTCGGTGACAACGATCCCCTCAATGGTATTTTCAAATACCGCAGTCGACAGGAGGGCGATCGACTGGTACTTCCGCCAGGCCGTAGCGTCTTCGAAGGTGAGGTAGTTGTCGTTACTTTTCCCGACCGGCAGCCGAACAACCCGAAAGGTCGTTCCGGATACCACTATTTCCGTCCGGGATGAGTATATCCAGTCTCGAGCAAAAGAGAGCAGCGCATCGGGAATAGCCGGGTCAGCGCCGTCGGTCCAGTCGGGAAAGATCTTACGCGCCTCTTTATTGGCGTAGGTAATGGAGCCGGTCCCGTCAATTCTCAGAATGGGGTGCGGATGGATCTCGGCGAAATCTGCAAGCTGCCGGAGCTGTTCTTTCTGATCTTCAATTCGAACAACGTACTGACGGTAACGGTTCACCAGAGTTGCAATTTCTCGAGGCGCACCGTCGGGTATTTCCCGAGGACCAAGAGCGCCTTCTTGTCGTGACGCTGCAGCCAGATGCATGAGGGGCATGGAAATGGTCCGGGAAAGGGATCGTCCCAGCTGAGAAATAAACACGACCAGACCACCGGACACCAACACCAGAAAAAGTCCCGTCAGATAGAACGGCCTGCGCAAGGTCGAACGGTCGACAATCATGGCAACCGCCCAGTCAAAACTGGGAACGTAACGGAAGTACAGAAACTTAGTTCGTACCCAATTCGACTCCTCATCGACAGAACGGTAGGTAAGGCGACCCTGTTCGCGGCCTTTGGAAAAAAGCTGGTCTAACAGTTCATCACTCTCTTCCGTCGCCAGGCCCGCGGCAAGGTTTGAACCCGTTCTGGTGGGATGACCCACTAACGTGCCCTGACGGTCGATCACTACTGCGTATCCAATTGAGTGAAAACCAAAGGAAGCGACCATTCGACCGATCTGGTTGGTGTCTACCAGATCGACGACTGAATCCTGATAGATGGTTGCCGCAACAATCCAGCTCTGTTCGGGAATATCCACCATGTACAGCGCTTTTCGCTGCGTCCCGGAGGTGATTCCGGGTGCGGTCTCCTTTCTGTTTCGCCAGAAGTACTCATGATACCCATTGCGGCGCTGCAGCTGTGCGGCCACCGGTTGTTCGCGCACCATGTTGGTGCCAACCAGGGACTCGTCGGGGTGCATGACTACGTTACCGTCGTAGTCAATGATGTACAGGTACCCGTCTCCGGCAATTTCTACCGAATCGAGCAGTCTTTGAATCGCAGAGGAAGCCGGAACGGAAGCTGGAGCGCTTCGGATGATCTTCGCCGACGTTTCGGCAATTGCCCGAAGGTAGGTCCGGACGGACTCATCCAGGGTGACCTCCAGCATATCGTGGGCGGCATCGGTAATCTCGCGAACCCGTTGTTCCGACGTCCTGACCAGCTGAACACCGACGGTGGCAAGTACGACAAACTGAACTAAGAGAAGGGGAATTGCGGCGGCCAGCACCAGGCGGGAAACGACATTTCCGACGGACCTGCGGTGGATCTCCGTTGGGTGGGCCCGGAGACCGTCCGTGGACAGTCCGCCGCTCCCGTTGTCTGCACGTTCCTGAGAATCACTCCCTTCGAACATGGGTGTGAGTGTACCTCAAAACCGCGCAATTGTGTATCACACGAAAATCGAACTAGTCTGCCAAACGTGTGCCAAACGTGTGCCAAACACAGGGTCTACCGAGCCGCTTCCGGGGGATTAAAGTACCGTCGTCAGTTCTCTTCCAGCCTTCCAAGGAGGCGTCGGACATCATCTACTCCGTCAATTGAATACTGGGCCGATGTGGTTCCCATTCCGACTTTTATGGATACGGCACCTTCCGGCAAGGCCTGGAACATGTACTCGTCCGTTGCATCGTCACCGACGGCGATGATGAGATCCCAGGAATCCTGGGCCGCAAAGTGGTGAACAACCCGACCTTTATGGATGTGCGTCGGTTTCACCTCCAGAACTCTGTTCCCGTCCAGGACCGAGAGGTCAAGATTCGTCGTCAAACCGATCAGAGTCTCCCGCAGTTCCGCCAGACGGACCGCCGCCAGTTCGGGCTCGCTGTTGCGATAGTGCCATGCTAACGAAAAGTCCTTCGTTTCGATTCTCGATCCTGGGGTCCGGTCAACCATCTGCTCGATGATGGGAGCTATCGTCTCCTTCCAGGCGTTGACGTTCTCTGTCGCCGCCACCCACTCTCCACCGATATCCCTGATCCAGGCGCCGTGGCCGGCACCCAACCCGAAGGCAAACGAACCAAACCAGTCGTCCAGATTGGGCTGATCGCGACCACTGGAAATCACCAGCCGGACTCCGGACTTGTCGGCAAGCGCCTTCAGCAGATCCAGCAGTTCCCGGTCCGGTTTTGCCTGGTCCGGCCGACGGAAGAAGCGCTGCAGTGTCCCGTCGTAGTCGAGAATCAGCAGTTTACGTCGGGCTGCGGTCCACCGACCGACAAGGGCATCCTCTTCGGACCGTTTCAACGGATGAGCCCGAAGGGATGATTGAAGTTCCTGGGTCTCCGCAAGTTTTTCCAGGAACTGGTTGGCCCAGTGCTGAACGGTAAGACGTTTCAACCGCTGCCTCATGGGACCGATATGACGCTCCTGCTCCTCTTCCGTCTGAGCGAGGGTGTCTTTAATGGCGTCGGCAATACCGTCGATGTCGCTGGGGTTTACATGGGTTGCCTCGCTGAGCTCCCGGGCAACACCGGCGGTTTCGCTGATGACAAGACCTCCCCGGTCGTCGGTACACGCCGCCAGGTACTCCTTGACGATCAGGTTCATACCGTCCCGCAGGGGTGTCACCAGCAGAAGATCAGCCCGGCGATACAGCGCGCTGAGTTCGCCGAAGTCGGCGGTCTGGTACTGGTAGTGAATGGGCATCCAGTTAAAGGTGCTGAACCGTCCGTTTGTGCTGCTGACCAGTTCGTCGATTTCACGCTTCAGCTCCATGTACCGGGGGACCGACTCACGGGACGGCGCAACAATCATAAACAGGACCACCCGTTCCCGAAGTTCGGGATACCGTTCCAGAAGGCGACCGAAAGAACGGATCCTGGTGGGAATTCCTTTACTGTAGTCCAGGCGGTCCACCGACAACACCAGCTTCTGATTGACATACTGTTTATCAAGAGCACTCAGAACGGTACCAACCTGGGGCATGGCATCGGCGCCGACATACCGGTCCCAGTCTATGCCCATGGGAAATACGTCGACCTTTACCGCTCGATTGTCCGTCTGAATGACCCCCATTGCGTGGTCATAGCTGAGGACCCGTCGGACGCTGGAGAGAAAATGGCGGGCGTAATCATAGGTGTGAAACCCGATCAGGTCCGCACCGAGGAGTCCTTTCAGGATTTCTTCACGCCAGGGAAGCAGGCGGAACAACTCATACGAAGGAAAGGGTATGTGCAGGAAAAACCCGACTTGTACATCCGGGAACGCTTCCTTGATCATCTCCGGCAAGAGCATCAGCTGGTAATCATGGACCCAGACCCGCGCCCCCGGCCGAATTTCTGATTTCAGAACCTCAAAAAACCGGCGGTTAATGGTGCGATAGGTTTCCCACGTCAGGCGATCGTATTCGGTATAGGTTGGGAAATAGTGGAACAGGGGCCAGATGGTATCGTTACAAAACCCCGCGTAGTACAACTCCAGCTCGTGAGACGAAATCGGTACGGCTACGGCTCCGTGGTCATTTCTGAGGGTTGTGACAATGGTCTTCCGCTCCTCTTCAGAGAGTTCATCTTCGGGCAGACCGCTCCACCCCACCCACAACGTCTCTTCTCCTTCGGCGGTGGATACGGAACTGAGCCCGGTGGCGAGACCACCCACACTGGAAACGAATTGGAGACCGTCACGGTCACGATTAACACTTACGGCGAGACGATTGGATACAAATACAGTTTGTTTCATACAGTTCTAAATAATACTACATGATCTCCGTTTCGGAAACCGGCCACAACCGGAAACCGCCTACCACCGCTGGTGCACGTGTTCCCGGATCAACCGGTTGTAGATATCGTCTACCTTCCGGTGTACCTCCGGCGAGAGGGGCGCCATGTCGGACACCGCCATATTGGCCGAAACCTGCTCTGGTCGAGACGCACCGGGGATCACGGTGGAGACTGCGGGATGATCCAGAATCCATCGGATCGCCGCCTGTGCCGGGGTGATATTTTGGGGAAGAACCCCGCGAAGTTCTTCCACAGCATCCAGACCCCGTTCGTACGGTACGCCACTAAAAGTCTCGCCCTTGTCAAAGGCCGATCCGTCACGGTTGAAATTCCGGTGATCATCTGACGCAAAGGTAGTATCCCGGGTAAACTTGCCGCTTAAGAGTCCACTTGCCAGAGGAACTCTGACGATAACCCCAACCCCTCGAGTTACAGCACGGGCAAAGAAATCTTCCCGGGGTCGCATACGAAACATGTTGAAAATGATCTGCACCGTTTTTACGTTGGGGTAGAGAATCGCCTTGAGTGCCTCTTCTACTTTCTCAACCGACACGCCAAGATGCCCGATCTTGCCCTCGTCCTTAAGGCGGTCGAAGAGTTCAAATATCTCCGGACGGTAGTACACGTCTGTGGGCGGGCAGTGAAGCTGAATCACGTCCAACCGCTCCAGACCGCTGTTTTTCAGGCTCTCTTCCACGTATTTTCGCAGAGCATCCGGCGTATATCCCTTGGCAACGTGCGGAGAAATCTGCCGGCCGCATTTCGTCGCCACCGCGATATCTTCCGAGCGCGACTTCACCACTTTTCCGACGGCAGCCTCGCTCAAACCGTCGCTGTAGACGTCGGCTGTGTCAATAAAGTTGATGCCACCGTCGACGGCACTGTTGATAATGGCCTCAGCCTGCTTGTGGTCAAACTGTTGACCCCAGCCGCCGCCAACCTGCCACGTCCCCAAAGAGACTTCCGAAACTTTCAATCCAGTGGTTCCCAGTGTTCTGTAGTTCATACAAACAGTCTAGGCCGGAAGAGACCAACCGTCAACGCACCGCACCTAGCGCCTCCGTTCCAACCGGTAGAGACCACCGTCCGGCCCGGCGTCGGTCAGAAGGTACACCGAACCGTCGGACACATTGCGCACATCCCGAAACCGGGCAAACCCCTGAAACAGCACTTCCTGGTCTACCGGACGGTAGGCACTGTCCAGGTGTACCCGGCGCAGGTGCTTACCCGCCAGAGCACCCACCAGGATATCACCCCGCCACTGTGGAAATTCGGCAGACGATACAAATGCCATTCCTGAGGGAGCGATAGACGGAGTCCAGTGCAGGAGAGGGTCCTCAAATCCCAGTCGCGAGGTGTGCTCGGTGATCTTGCGGCCGCTGTAGGCCACACCGTAGGTGACCAGGGGCCACCCGTAATTGGCACCGGCCCGGAGCACGTTGATCTCATCTCCCCCACGGGGACCGTGTTCGTGAAGCCAGACCTGCCCGGTATCGGGGTGTACCGCTATTCCCTGGGCATTTCGATGGCCCCACGTATAGAGACCTCGGGCCAAACCTCGGGCCAGAACCTGCGCTGAAGCACCCGTCTCGATCCGCACCGGATTCCCCGCCGGCACAGAGCCGTCAGGGTTCAGCCTGACCACGCTTCCCTGATGATTTGAGGGATCCTGAGCCTGTTCCGCCTGGCCTCGTTCTCCCACGGTAATGTACAACAGACCGTTGCGATCAAAGGCAAGACGGCTGCCGAAATGGACCCCGCCGCCAACGACCCGGTTCAGGGTAAACAGAACCTCCTGGTCTGTGAGTGCAGCATTTCTGCCGCGCCGAACCAGGCGCCCCCGGCTTACCGCCGTCACCGCACCCCCGGAGACGGGGCGGGCATAGGAGAAGTACACCAGCCGGTCCCGTTCAAATGTCGGTGACAGCACGACGTCCAAAAGACCACCCTGCCCCGCCGCGAACACCTCCGGCACTCCC
>JBAYPC010000096.1:0-8478 GCA_041677905.1 Alkalispirochaeta sp.
CGCGAAACGTTCTGGTGGGGATTGCCGTTGGAACTGTGGTGGCTTCAGTCGGAATGTGGCGCCTTGAAAGAGTCGAAATGGTGCGGGGGATGTCGTTTGTTCCGGTGGGAGAGATCGTTGTCCAGGGCAGGGCCCTTCACGACCTCCGTCCTTCACCTTCGGACCTGCGCAGACTGGACGTCGAGTTGATCAGTCTGCGCGACGGAAGGGGGTGGCGGGGATCGGCGACGGGACGGATCACACTTTTCTGGCGGGGAGACGGTACGCTAATCGAACGGTCCGGTCGTGAACGGGTCTTGCCCCTCCGGGGAGACACCGTTGACGCGGTTGTTTTATCCGAGGGGCTCCGTGACGGTACGGTCTGGTTTGACGGCGAGGCAGCGCGGATCGCGCCGAATGTCCGGTGGGACGCGGCGCTCCGACGGCGATTACGGCGTATTCTGCGGGAACGGTATCTCCGGCTTGACCGGAATAGCCGGGGTCTTGTCACCGCCCTTTTACTTGGAGATCGGGGTTCACTAGATCCTGAGTTGTACGAGAGTATCCGGGCGAGCGGGGGTGCCCACGTTCTTGCTCTCAGCGGAATGCACCTTGGAGTGCTGGCACTGGTTGTCCGTGCGGCGGTCGGCACCGTACTGTCCCGGCGTCCGGCCCTGGTTGTGACGGTGGCAATTCTATCGCTGTACGTCTGGGTTACCGGATGGATTCCGTCGCTGATGCGGGCACTGGCGTTAACCGCAGTGGTGGCCGTGGCGTCGTTTCGGGGGTGTCGGCGACCGGGACATGTGCATTTGGCCGTTGCAGTAGTGCTTCTGGCGGTAATCCGGCCCGATCTTTTCGGTGATCTGGGGTTTCAGTACTCCGTATTGGCGCTGACGGGGCTGTTTGTACTCTACCCCGGGATACGCGCTTACCTGTCATGGTTTATTCCACCGGTCGCCGCGTCCTACGTGGCGGCTTCTATGGCGGCAATTCTCGCTACCGCACCGTTGTCATTGGCTGTCTTCGGGGTGATTTACCCGGGTGGGGTGATTTTCGCAGGGCTTTTGACGGTAATTGTCGTGGGGGTCATGTGGTTGGGCCTGATTATGGCCGTGGCTGCCGGTATTCCCCTGGTTGGATCAGGACTGGTCCGGCTCCTGGAGCGGGCTGTCTCTGTTCTCTATTTGGCCGGCCGTATCGGTTCTCAGATACCGGCGGCGCGTTTCTCCTGCAGTTTCGGTCGTCTCGGTGGTTCAGTGTGGTTGTACCCGGCCTTTCTTGCAGTGGCCGCATCGGTTGTACTACTGTTACGGCGCCGCGGACGGAAGAGAGTCCCGCGGCAAAAGGGGTCCATTGGTGAACCACACGTCCATTTCTGAAATACGGGAACTTCTGGAGCAGCGTGGAATCGCGTTGAAAAAACGGTTTGGACAGAATTTTCTGATCGATCAAAACGCCCGCAGGCGTATTGTGGATACGATTCTTGCCGAACGGACGGCACCCGGGGAGGTCTGGGAAATCGGGCCGGGCCTGGGTTCGTTGACCGACCTGCTCCGGGAAGCGGGCCTTCCTCTGCGGCTTTTTGAAGTTGACCATGGGATTATCGCCGTTCTAAAGGATCGGTTTGGTGACGAGGTGCCACTCGAAAAGGGTGATTTTCTAAAGACGTGCCTGCCTGCGGCGCAGAGGAACGGTCTTCCCGGTATGATCGTCGGTAATCTTCCATATGCCTCGGCCTCTGCCATGGTGACCACCGTTATTGACCGGGGCGTTAGCCCGGCGAGTATGGTCTTTCTGGTGCAGAAGGAGCTTGCCGAGAGGTTTCGAGCGGTTCCCGGTAGTAAGGCCTACAGCGCCTTGTCGGTCCTGGTGCAGAACCACTACTCCACGTCGACGGTATTCGCCCTGGGGGGAGGGGCGTTTTTTCCCCGACCCGAGGTCGGTTCTACCGTCATTGTGATGCGCCGTCTCCCCGAATGTCCGGAGCCGTCGATCAGTGAAGCAACGTCCCTTTTGGCAAGGACCGCCTTCTCTCAACGGAGAAAGACGCTGCGCAAATCTCTGACCGATTATCTTTCCATTCTTGAGGCGTGCGGTGTCGATTCGTCATTGCGTCCGGAGCGGATCACTCCCGAACAGTTTTTGAAGATGGGCAGGGAATACCACCGGAGGCACGGCGCCCCCGGATAAGCGCAGAGCCCGGCAGGTGAGTAGAGCCCGGCCGGTTACAGCCGGGCCCGGTGTTATAACAGCTTGTAGGCCTTCAAAATGGCATCTACTTTCTTTTTGTTCTCGTCTGAAAGAGGCACCATCGGGAGTCGGTAGCTTTCGGCGCAGTAACCGGCCTTGTGCAGCATGTATTTGATGGGAATGGGGTTGGTGTCCAGGAAGACCGCCCTGAACAGGGGCAGCAAGGCAAAGTGCTCTTTTCGGGCGGCCGCAAAGTCGCCGTTCAGAGCGGACCGGATCATCTTGGTCATGCGACCGGGGATGAGGTTGCTGACAACCGAGACGACACCACGCCCACCAAGAGCGGTCAGCGAATAGGCCAGGTTGTCATCGCCGGAGAGAACATCAAAGTCATCGGGAAGTTCTTCAAGAACCTCCATCATCTGGGGAATAGAACCGCTGGCTTCCTTGACCGCAACGATGTTGGGGTGGGAGGCCATTCGCTTCAGCGTTGCCGTCTCTATATTCTTACCGGTTCGTCCGGGGATGTTGTAGACGATCAGGGGCATGTCCACCTTTTCGGCGATGGTGGTAAAGTGCCGGTAGAATCCCTCCTGGGACGGCTTGTTGTAGTAGGGTGCCACCTGAAGACTCGCTGTAGCACCGATATCTTTGGCCTGTTTGGTCATGTCCAGCGCTTCGGCGGTGTTGTTGGAGCCGGTGCCGGCGATGACCGGTACGCGCCCCCGCGCTTCTTCAACGACAATTTCGACAACCCGGACGTTCTCAGCGTGGGTGACGGTCGGGCTTTCGCCGGTGGTCCCCATGGGGACAATTCCGTCAATTCCCGCTTCGATCTGGGCGTTTACCAGCCGCCGCAGGGCCGGTTCATCAATATCACCATTTTTCTGAAAGGGGGTGATTAGAGCGGTGTAGGTACCTTGAAACATCTTGTCCTCCTTGTTGAACGGTAGACGATACTACAATTGAAAGAGATCGTCAAAAAAAGTGCTGACCGGGTGGACTCCTCTTTGCTGCACAATCCACTCTGCTGCCTGTACGGCGCCAAGGGCAAAGCCTCCACGGTTACGGGCACGGTGGGTAAGTTCAACGGTGTCCGCCGGTGAATCCAGGTACAGGGTGTGTGTGCCGGGTATGGAGCCGATCCGGGCGCTGGCGGTGTGCAGTTCTTCCGGTTGTATCTGCCGGTGCAGTGTTTCGGTCTGGATTGAACGCTTGGCGTCAACGGCCGCCAGTATCTCTTCGGCCAGCATGATTGCGGTGCCACTGGGGCTGTCTTTCTTTCCGGTGTGGTGGAGCTCTACCAGCCCCAGGTCGTATGATCCGGCCGCATCGGCGAGACGGGCGGAGAAGGCGGCGATCCGGACTGTCATGTTGGCGCCGACGGAGAAGTTGGAGCCCCAGACGAGGGAAATCCCCGCTTCTACTGCCGGAGCCAGAACCTTGTCGCGATCGGCATCCCAGCCGGTAGTGCCGATGACGGCACTGCACCCCGCCCGGGCGTACCCGGCGACGTTACCGGCCACCGCCTGAGGCAGGGCAAAATCAACGGCACATACGCCGTCGGTGAGAACCCCCGCCGCCACCGCGGCATCGACATCTGCAAAGTCCGCTCCCTCTGCCGACGGGTCTACCCGTGCAACAACACGGTGACCCCGGGAGAGGGCAACCGCTTCTATCTCATGACCCATCCGGCCGTATCCGATAATTGCTATGTTCATGGCGCCTCCGAACTATGTCCTGTGACTACAAACCCTGACAGAGAGTGACTACTGCAGTTGTGACGATGTCTTCAACCGAACAACCCCGGGAGAGGTCGCTGACCGGTTTGGCAAACCCCTGCAGAAACGGGCCGTACGCGTCGGCACCGGCAAACCGCTGGACCAGCTTGTACCCGATGTTGCCGGCGTCCAGATCGGGGAAAATCAGTGTGTTTGCCGTACCCGCTACCGACGAGCCGGGCGCTTTCTTTGCACCGACACTTTCCACAACAGCGGCGTCAAGCTGCAACTCTCCATCTACTTTCAGTTCCGGAGCCCGCGCTTTGACGATGGCCAGCGCTTCAAGGACCTTGTCCACATCTTCGTGTTTAGCTGAGCCTTTGGTCGAGAAAGACAACATGGCAATTCGAGGTTCCGCCTTAAGAAAGGTGCGGCAGCTTTTTGCGGCAGCGGAGGTGATCTCTGCCAGTTGTTCCGCCGTAGGGTTGGGGATAGTTGCACAGTCCGAGAAGATCATGTGACCGTCCACACCCCATTTGGGATCCTTCATTTTCATGACAAAGCAGCTTGAGGCGAACTTTGTACCCGGGGCGGTCCTGATGATCTGAAACGCCGGCAGCAGCACATTCCCGGTAGAGTTTTCCGCGCCGGCAACCATGGCATCGGCATCACCTTGACGGACCATCATGGCTCCCCATTTCAGCGGATCCACTATCTGTTCAAATGCGTCTTCCGGGCTGATTCCTTTTTTCTTGCGCAGTTCATGGTATTCGTCGGCGTATTTCCGGCGGTTTTCCGACGCTTCAGGGTCAAGGACGGTAATACCGTTTAGATCAACACCACCCTTTTCGGCCGCAGCCGTCACGCTCGATACCGAGCCGATGAGAGTTACCTGACCGGCTAATTTTTGGTCGATCAGAAGGCGGGCGGCTTGTATGGTTCGTCCTTCGGTCCCTTCGGGCAGGACAAGGTGTCGTTTCAATTGGTGGGCGGTTTCTTTCATTGTTTCAACAAAATTCACGAGTTCCTCCTGGGTCCCCATGGTACCACAGATGGATGGCTCATGGAACGCAGGCAAGTTTAAACGCTGCGAGCTTGAGCAGTGTTCCCGCTTCCGGCATACTGGCGTCCCATGAAGAGTAAACGGGACAACGCCCTTTCCCCAGAGCAACAAAAACCGACCGTTTCGGTAGTGGGATTGGGTCGTTTCGGCCTGTTCTGGGCGGAGCTTCTGACACCGGAGTACCGGGTAGTCGGAACAAGCAGACGGACAATTCCCGATCTCCCCCAAGGAGTACGGCAGGTGCCCCTGGAGGAGGCACTTCAATCGGAAATCACCTTTCTGGCAGTGTCCATTTCTGCGTTACCGGCGGTCCTGAAGCAGATAGCACCGTTGATCCGACGGGATGCCACCGTTGTGGACACCTGTTCCGTCAAGGTTTTTCCAGCTGAACAGATGCAGACCCACCTGCCCTCTGAAGTGGATATCATAGCGTGCCATCCTATGTTTGGACCCGATTCAGCGGGAGAACGGACGGACCGGCTGCCGGTGATCACCTGGCAGATCAGGGACCGCTACCAGCGGTACGCCGGGATAAAACGGTCGTTTGAGGCGCTGCACATGCGGGTGTTTGAGATGTCGCCGGACGAGCACGACCGGGAGGCGGCGTTCAGTCAGGGAGTTACCCATTTTGTCGGTCGTATTTTGCGAGAAATGGACTTACAGCCCAGTTCCATTGCAACCCTCGGATACACCCGGCTTCTGCAGGTGATGGAGCAGACGTGTAACGACCCCCTGCAGCTCTTTCAGGACCTGCAGCGGTTTAATCCCTACACCAGGGAGATGCGTAACCGTTTTTCCAACGCGCTGGAGACTACCGAATCGCTGTTGCTTGACGTGCCACCCAAGGATCGGTAGGCTGAGCCAGATGGCGGAATTGCGGATACGTACAATTGACGAGTCCGAACTGGATACGGTTCTAGCTTCGGATATCGAGTTTGAAGGCACTGTCGAGTTTTCTCGACCTCTTCTGATAAAAGGTGTGGTAAACGGCACGATAAAGACTGAATCGGATCTCTATATCTCCGATTCTGCCCAGGTCAACGCCGATATCTCCGCCGGTCGGGTTTCCGTCAAAGGAACCATCCGAGGAGATGTGGATGCATCGGAGCGGATTGAGCTTTTTTCGGGAGCGACCATTGTCGGAAATATCGCATCTCCCGACCTGATCATCCAAAGCGGGAGCCATTTTACCGGTAAATGCGTTATGCCCGGGGCCGACGGAACCCTCAAAGCCGACGGCGCCCTGAGAACCGATGCCACCCCGAAAGCTGACGCCGCGCTGCGGCAGGAACACGACGAAGAGGATCACACCGGTGACAACCAGTAGAAGAACCCATTTTCTCCGCGCGACCGTGTCTCCTTTTTTCGTCGTCTTATGTGCTTTTCTGTTGCTGACGGTTGGCAGCCTTTCGGCACAGAACCGCCCGGATGCCCTGGTCCTGTACCGACAGGGTCAGTATGAACGGGCCGTCGACGTTACACTGGCCGAGCTGGCGGACAACCCCCGAAACCTGGACTCCTACACTGTTCTGGGCTGGAGCCTGTTAGCCCTGGGACGGTACGAAGACGCGTTAACCTACGGAAACAGTGGGTTGGCGGTGAGCCGTTTCGACCACCGGCTGGTTCACATAGTAGGAGAGGCAAATTACCAGCTGGGGAACAACGTGGAAGCCCTGCAGTACCTGCAGAATTACGCCGCTCTGGCACCGGAAGGTACCTTGATCGATGAAGTCTATTACCTTATGGGTGAAATACACATCCGTTTTGAAGAGTACCACCACGCCGACATAGCGTTGACCACTGCAGTTCATCTGGACGACACCAGAGGACGCTGGTGGGCCCGTCTTGGTTACGCCCGTGAAATGGCGGGATCGCCGGAATACGCCCGGCAGGCCTATGAAGCGGCGCTGCAGCGCAACCCCAACCTGGTTGAGGCTCGGCGCGGTCTTGAACGGCTGGACGCCTGACGTACCCGCTGTACCTCCAAATCAACCCGATATTTCTCATCCCCGGTGGTATACTGTCCGATATATTGAAATGAAGACTATGGAGAGTTCCCAATGATCTCACGAGCAGGTGTTTTTTTCCCGACGCGGCTGTTACTGCTGATGCTGCTGATGACGTTCACCATCACTGCATGTGCTGACCTCTTTCGGGGTAATCTCTTTGAAAACCTTGACGGCCCCCCGGATGCGTCCGAACTGATGGGCAAATACCTGAACGCCGACGGGACAGTTTCGACGGCAAATGCCGGGAAGTTTGTCGATGCCGTCGCCGAGGCTGCCGAAAGTTCTAAGTTTTACAAAAATCTGAGCAGCAGTGACCGGCAGAAACTGAATGGCGCTCTTGCGGATGTGTACAACGACCCCGGCGTTGCAACGGCGGACAAACAGGCGGCCAGTGTCCTGGCCGCAGAGGTACTTATCCGTGGAACCGACGCCGGTGAGACGATCAACAACGTGGCAGATGTCCTTACCTCGAATCTTGGGGGTGACTCTTTTAACGACCCCGGGGCGCTCATGGACCTGATTATCCCCGCCGGCGCCAAAGGTGACCCCGTGGCTATAAAGAAGATACTGGACGACCTGGTCCTTGCGGCCGACGCCTATGACTATCTGGGTGAATCCCTTAACGATTCACCGCCGCCGTCAGGGGTCAATATGGCCGAGACGGCCCAGAAAGCGGCTGTTGCTATTGCGGTGAAGAAACTTGTAGATGACCCGGGGATCGGAAGCACAGGGGATCTCGCGGCGGATATTGTGGCAGGAAGTGTTTCCAGTACTGAACTTGACAATTTCCCGGGCGATACAACCAACCTGGAAAACATCCTCGCCGCCGGCGGACTCTCAGGAGTATTCGGTGGCGTCTGAAACTCGACCACACGGCTCCCACGGCTCTCACGACGCCCGTGCCGCTCACGCCCGTGCCGCTCACGGCCGAGCCACCACGACCCGCCGGCGGACACTTCTCGCCGTTACAGCCGTCGCGGCGGTACTGATCGCCGCGACAGGAGCCGTTGCGCCCGTGTCGGCCGAGCAGATAAAGCAAAAAGAATTCCGCCGGATGAACCCGGAGATTATGGGGCAGGGTGGGTCATATACGGCCATGGCTCAGGGGTACTCCGCCCTCTTTACCAACCCTGCCGGATTTGCCTTTACCGACAAACCTGAGCTGACTCTACCGTCGGTCACCCTGTGGGCCCACTCCCGGCCGGACCTCCTCCTTTCTACACTTGGCGCATTCAGCGGCGACGCGTCGGATACCACCGCCGACGGAGAAGAAAAGAGTCAGGAAGACCTCATCATCGACGCCCTGCGGGAACAGTTTACCACCAACGGATTCGGTGTCGGTGCCGCCTTTGGAACCGGATACATCCGACACGGTATCGGCCTGGGCCTGGAAGCGGCATTTGACACCTACCTCTACGGTCCCACCTTCCCCCTCGGGCTGGAAGGAGAAATCAACAGCCGCCTTGCCCTTGTCGTCGGGTACGCCCACCCGTTTTACCTGGGACCGGTCAAG
>JBAYPC010000097.1:0-8474 GCA_041677905.1 Alkalispirochaeta sp.
CTCACCGTCATCGAACTCCAGAGACACACCGGGATATATCGTGCCAAAGATACCGGGCCACGAAAGGTCTATCTGGGAGGTCCCACTCCGGACATCCTGAAACGCCCGCAACTCCCCGGCGGTCCACATGATATATCTGCCATTCATGTCGGTGGCCACCGTCTTCAGGGAAAGGCCGGGTCGAGGAACCGTCTCCGAGTCTTTCCAGACAACGGCAGGCCCAGGCATCAATACGATCGAATCAATTGCCGTAACCGAGAGAGCAGACCAACCTGCCAGCAGTATGGACAGAAACAAACGCTTCAGATTGTTCACGGAATAATAGTTTATCACGGAAATCAGGTATTACCCGAGGTTTATTTCGACGGCCAACCGGGACAACCGACACGGAAGTGGTCAATAACTCAAATACGTAATATATTTTGGGTAATGGCGGAACTGCACTGGCTGCTATCCGGACTTTCATAGCCAATCACCTGCCCCTGTCACCGGAAAGGAAGCAAACGAGGTTTCACAATGTCGACACACCACAAGACAATCCTTCTTGTCGAAGACGAACGACTCATCGCAATGGCGCAAGCCCGGCAGCTGCAAGAGGCCGGGTACGAAGTACAGAACGCCTATAGCGGTGAAGAGGCGGTCAGACAGGTTCTCTCCGACGATTCGGTGGTGGACCTGGTTCTCATGGACATCGACCTTGGCTCCGGTATGGACGGGACCGAAGCGGCCGGAAGGATTCTCACCGAAATCGACATACCCGTTGTCTTCCTGTCGTCACACACGGAAAAGGAATACGTGGAAAAGACCGACAGAATCACCTCATACGGGTATGTCGTGAAGAACAGCGGCATCATGGTCCTGCTCCACGCCATCACCATGGCATTTCGTCTCTTCGAAGCCAGGTCCAGAGTACGAGACGGTGACAGACGAATTTCAGAAATCACCAACCGATACAATGACGAACGAAATGATTGGGAGCTGAACCGGTTTTTCGACCTGTCTCCGGACCCCATGTGCGTATTGACCAGAGAAGGAACTCTCGAAATCGTCAGCGATGCCTGGGTCCGAACTCTGGGGTATCCGGCAGAACAGCTGGTTGGTCACTCCATATACGACTTTCTCCACCATGAAGACATCGAACCAACAAGGATCCTTCTTCAGGATATGAAAACAGGTGACTACGCCCAGCGTTTTGTAAACCGTTACCGTACCGTTGACGGTGAATATCGGTCATTCTCCTGGAATGTGACCATGTCGAACGAAGGGAAAGTGTACGCTGCCGCCCGGGACGTCACCGACGAGCTATCGGCATTGTCGAAGGTGGCAAAAAACGAGGAACGCCTCAATCTTGCCCTCAAGAATACCAATATCGGCGTCTGGGACTGGGATATCACCACCGGCTACGTCTGGTTCAGTGAAGAGTGGTACACAATGCTGGGGTTCGTCAAAGACGACATATCCAACAGTTTTGATGCGTGGAGAAACCTCTGGCATCCCGACGATGCCGAACGAATCGAGCGTGTCATTGATGAGTACCAGGCGGGAATACGGAGTCGTTACGAAGTTGTCCACCGTCTGAAACAGAAAGACGGGAACTGGCGGTGGGTTATGACACGTGGATCTCTGTTGCGGGATGCCCAGGGTACACCGTATCGGTGGATCGGCACGAATACGGACATATCGAAACGAAAACGTATTGAAGAAGAATTGCAGCAGGCATTGAGACGAAACGACATTATCATGAAAGAACTGCAGCACCGGGTCAAAAATAACCTCAATATGGTGATGTCCCTTATCAGCATTGTTGAGCCAAAAGTGAACGACGAAGAGGCCAGACACGTGTTACAGGACACCCGGAACAGAGTTCGCACCATTGCCGGAATCTATGAGCAACTGAACCAAAAGGGCACTATCGAACGAATCGACCTCGCGTCGTACCTGTCGGAGTTGGCGGAATCGGTGGTGGCAACCCTTAGTTCGAAGGCGAAGCAGCTCACCCTGACATCCAATCTGGAACCGGTTTACGTGGATATCCAGACCGCCGTGGTCATCGGCCTGATCACGAATGAACTGGTGACCAATGCGGTCAAGCACGCATTTCCGGAGCGCGACTCGGGACACATCACCGTCTGTCTCACAACAACAAACCAGGGGGGATACCGGTTTTCCGTATCTGACGATGGGATCGGGCTGCCTGACCACGAACAGCGTGCTGACTCCTCATCAGATGGTCAGGCTCTGATTCAGATGCTGGTGGAGCAGTTGGGAGGAAGTATGATCATTCAAGGCACTGAGGGAACAACCGTCTCTATCGAGATCGTTCACGACGCGGACACAAAACAGTAGCGGATCACCGGACATTTGTAAGGACGCCGGCGGAGAGTCCCGACCAGGCCTGCCGGACTCACTCCAGAGAAAGGTGAAACCGCAGGGTGGTGTTCCGGGCTCGCCACGTGCCCACGGTGGTACCGACCAGACCGACCAACAGCCCCCCAGTCATGACACCACCGGCAATCCCGGCTTCCCGAGTCACATCTATCTGGGGGTCCATATTGGCGACGGCAAGAACGACCAGCGACGTCAGGCCAACGGCCGCCACCCCGTGCCCGGTCATACCGGCAAGATGCCACCGCCGGGCTCCCCGAAGCTCCGGCAGGGGATCCACGTCCCACACCGTCATCACACGGTCACGATAGTCCTGAGCGGCCGATATCGTCTGATGGGACCCCAACGCCGTGCCGAACAACCACGCCGGCGGAAAGACCACCCCACCAATCAGACTGGCCGTATGAATGCGAACACCTGTCTGCAACTCCTGAACCGATCCGTCCAGGCCAGAACGTATCGCCTGGACATCCTCGCTCTGGGCAAGGAGAGAGACAGGTAGCAGAAACGCAAAGACCGGGAGCATTATCAACCAACGACGCATTCATTCCTCCTTACAACACGATATCACTGCTTACGTCCGTATACATACATGGTAACGGGGCCAAAGATTGCCACGCACACGCCACCAGCTGCCAACGCCCGGAATGTATCGGTCAACGCTGATGTGCCGTCCATCAGACCACGCACCGCCCGCACCAGCAAGGAAATCGGGTTTACCGCGACAAATGCCTGCAGAATCGGCGGCATCGTCCCGGGATCAACAAAAATATTGCTTATAAAGGTCAGAGGAAAAAGAATCATCATACTGACCCCCATGACCGAACTGGGAGTACGCAGGATAAGCCCCAGCAGTGTCCATATCCAGGAGAGACAGAAGGAAAAGACCAGCAACACCAGTACCGCCAGCACCACACCGACAACACCACCGGCAGGCCGATACCCCAGTACAAGACCAAGGACAATGGTTACCAGAGACGCGATGGAGTACCTCACGGTATCCGCCAGTAACGCTCCCACAACGGCAGATGGACGCCACACCGGTAACGAACGAATTCGGTCAAAGACACCCTTGTCGATATCGGTGTTCAACCCGAATCCAGTGTACACCGTAAGAAATGTCACCGACTGGACCAGTATTCCCGGAAGGAGAAACTGCAGATAATCACCGGTGGATCCGGCCAGGGCACCACCAAAGAGATAGGTGAACATCAGGGTAAACATGATCGGGAATATGGTCACGTCAAACATCTGTTCCGGCACGTGTTTGATCTTCAGCAGTGCCCGGCGGCAGAAGACAAAAGAGGCCCCAACCGGCCCCGTTCTGACGGTGCGGGGGCTGAACGCCAGAGCCTCCTTCAGACGGACATCCATCTCTGTTGTGGTCGACCTGTTCATGATAGATCTGTCTCCGCTTCGTGTCCGGTGAGAGCCAGAAATACCTCGTCCAGGCTGGGACGACCATACGAATATCCCACAACAGCCACGCCCTCACGACACAGATGAGCAATCACTTCCGACGCCCGCTCCGGGTCAGATATGCGAATCGCCAGGGATGCCTGGTCTGCAGTGTACTCCACGGGGTCCTCAAACGCCCCGGAAAGCAGCCTCGCCGCGCCGTCCCGGTCCGATGACTCTTTCAACTGAATATTCAACACCCCGGAGCCCACCTGTTCTTTCAGTTCGCTGCTGGTTCCTTCCGCAATAATACGTCCGTGGTCAATCACGGCAATCCTGTCGGCAAGCTGGTCCGCTTCTTCCAGATACTGAGTTGTCAGGAGCACAGTTGTACCCCCGGCAACCAATGCGCGAATAATGCTCCACACCTGGTTCCGGCTTCGCGGGTCCAGACCGGTGGTCGGCTCGTCCAGAAAGATGATATCCGGCGTAATAATGATACCTGCGGCGATATCAAGGCGACGACGCATACCCCCGGAGTACGTCTTGACCTGACGATCCCCTGCCCCTTCCAGCTCAAAGGCGTCCAGGAGATGCCGCGTACGCACCCGGGAATCCCGTCGGGACAGTCCAAAGAGACGGGAAAAAAGATAGAGGTTTTCCCGGCCCGTCAGGTCTTCATCCACAGATGCAAACTGGCCGGTCATACTGACCCGCCCTCGGACTGAATCTGCCTGATGTCGGACATCGTACCCAAGTACACGGGCAGAGCCGCCGTCTGGAACCAGAAGAGTCGCCAGCATCCGTACCACTGTGGTCTTTCCGGCGCCGTTTGGCCCCAGCAACCCGTAGACAGTCCCCTTCCTTACACGGAGATCAACTCCGGCAACGGCGCGAGTGGAACCAAAGCTTTTTTCAAGACCGACGACTTCGATAGCCCAGTCGGTCGACGTATCAGTCAGTACATCAGCCATCGTTCAGCGTTTACCGAGGCAGGCTGCCATCTCCTTCTGAGTTATTTTGTAATGTATTATCTCAGCTTGTCCACCACCCGGAACAAATTGTAATCATTTCCCGCCGTGGTCAGAGTTACTTCATTTCTCGGCTTCCAGCCTCCGTCGCAGCTCGTCCTCGGCCTCCCGAAGTTCCGGAGTAAACTCCTCGCCAAAATCATCCGGTTCAGCAAAGGGACGAATCTCAAGTTCTCCCTCCCGGAAGGGTGCCTTCTGTGCCCACTTCAGAGCCTCTTCCATGGATGCCACCTTCCAGACCCAGTAGCCCGCCACAAGCTCGTTGACCTCCGCAAAGGGACCATCCACCACCGTTCGGGAATCTCCGGAAAACCGCACCCGTGCACCATGGGAGCTGGGCCGCAGGCCGTCACCATCTACCATGACGCCGGCATCAACCAGATCTTCATTGTATTTCCCCATTTCTGCCAGGAGCTTCCCGGGGGGCATTACCCCCGCTTCACTCTCTTTACTGGCCTTGACGATTACCAACACTTTCATAGGACTCTCCTTTCCTTGACGGGAATTCTATCACACAGTCGGATGACTCCACCCCGTTTCGAAAAAAATATGACAATAATGGTTTTGTTTTCACCGCCAATAGATGATCCGATATAATTGGGCACCCATTGTCGGATACGGAAAGGATATACCCTGTAACGTTCCGGACCAGGGAGGTAATTGAGTGAACAGCCTGGAGAAACTGAATGCCGCGTTGCGGTACATCGAAGAAAACCTGGACGGTACCATCAACTATACCCAGGTAGCTCGTCGGGCAAACTGCTCGGAATACCACTTCAAGCGGGTGTTCTCGTTTCTCGCGGGAGTTCCCCTCTCGGAGTACATACGCCGGCGGCGACTCACACTGGCGGCAGATGACCTTCGGGGTGGACAACTACGAGTTCTGGACGTGGCGATGAAGTACGGGTACGAGTCGGCAGACTCCTTTGCACGGGCCTTTTCGGCATTGCATGGTGTAACCCCCGGAGAGGTTCGCCGGGGAAATCAGACCACACAGTCCTTCTCGCCGCTGACATTTGCATTACGAATACAGGGAGGAACAACCATGGAATACAGGATCATTGAGAAAACGGCGTTTACAATAGTGGGTATCTGCAAACGAGTGAGCATCCAGTTTCACGGAGTCAATACGGAAATCGCTGCAATGTGGAAAAGCCTGGACCAGCCGACCATAGAACGGCTGAAAGGGATGAACGACACCGATCCAAAAGGAATGATCAGTGGGTCCGTCAATTTTTCGTCACAGCGGATGGAAGAAAAGGGCCAACTGGACCATTACATCGGCGTGGCCACCACAGCACCGGGTTCGGCACTTGAATCGGGTTCAGAAGACTTTGACAGCTTGCCGGTCGCGGCCGGTACCTGGGCGGTCTTTCCCACAGAAGGCCCCTTCCCCGACACACTGCAGGAAACCTGGGGACGAATCTACTCGGAATGGCTTCCCTCCACACACTACGAGCTTGTTCAGGGCCCGGAACTACTGTGGATCAAAGAAATGGACAACGACTCGTCCCGCTGCAGCAGCGAAATATGGATACCCGTCAGGCATGTAAAGGAATAGAACCATCCGGTTCTCTGGAGTCCGGTACACTGCAGTGGAAAACCCCACCCGCCTCACGGGGCGGGGCAAAGCCGGCCGAAGCGGGGCAGGTGAGGCTAATCAGACACCGAGCCACCCTGCTCCGTTTTCTTCCCGGCTCCGACTTCCTTCAGAAGCGGCTCGATCTCATCTGGCGACAGTTCTGTTATCTCCATCACGTCGCTCAACGGGTATCCCTTGCGTAACATCCGCAGCGCCGTGGCTCTACGGCCTTCGAGAATCCCTTCCTGTCGGCCTTCCTGTCGACCTTCCTGTCGACCTACTTGTCGGCCTTTGTTCTCTATTTGATCTACAACTTCACTGAGCATACTTCTCACCTCCCGAACGTTCCGGGGTACCGTCCACCGCTCCCTGCCATTATACAGCAGTATCGGGAATACCGCAGGAAGCCTTCCGGCGGTGCTCGTCCTAAACATCTGATCGTACAGGCCTGTAATAGGGTTCTATGTCCTCCAGGGCTACCCTGGAAATAACTTCATCGTCGACAAACCGGGTGAGGAGCTGGTGAACTACATTGGTACTCGAAAAAAGATACTTCCAGGCGTTGTCGTTGGGTCGCCGTGTGTTGGCCATACCCGATACAGCACCGTTTCGTCATTCTTGCTTGGCGAAACACACTCGTTTCCGTCAAAGCCATCGCTGTATACCCGCTACCGGTCCAGCCTTCCCCGAAAGGTGCGAACCAGGCTTATGATGAGAAAGTAGGCGGAGATCGCGAGAAAAGCCCAGAAGACCAGAGGAACAACGCTGGACAGTTGGTCCCTGAAATTTCGCTGGACTACCAGAAAGATCGCCAGGACTATCCACAGGAGTGTGAGAACCATGGTCAGAGGGCGAAAGGTGCGCACCCGGAAGGGGTGTATAAACTGAATCGGTACAAAGGTCAGGGCCGCAATAATCGGTACGAGAATAAGGTTCAGCAGGGCCGATGTTTCAAGCAGATAAAAGCCGAGAACAACCAGATTCCAGGTTGCAGGAAAACCGGTAAAGAAGTTGTCCTATGTCTTCAAAGCCAAGCGCCCCAAGCGGCACACCGCCTGCGACCACAAACCACATAACCCCCAGAGCCAGAACACCACCCGTTCCCGCCATCCCTATCTTCATATGAAAAATAATATACAGAAACATATGAAAAAAGAATGAAGAAGTGACAGCAATTGTATGAATCCACGGATTATAGAGATCGAACCAGACCGGTTCAACCGAGCCCGTACACACCCATCGGATAAAACCCGCCCACGTGGTCTCGCACACTCTACCGGTACCTGGAGTTGACTAGCGGGAAGGAAGTGAGTATGTACAACCCATGGAACCCAGTAGCCTGCAAGCGGTCGCGATCGGCGTCGACCATCTCGCCTCGTCGCTGATATTCGGCGCAAATGTCTATAATGATCATAGACTATTTAACTTGGGTAAAGCGGTTTTGGTAGTGTGGCTGTACTACTGTGTGAAGGCAATTTAAGCGGACGACTGAAACCCGATATTACATCTCAAGCCTGGACATGGATGCGAAGAAGTTTGGCCATGCCGTTCGCACGCACTGGAGTGTTGAGAACACGCTTCACTGGTCTTTAGACATGACTTTCAGGGAGGACGACTCCCGGATGCGTACCGGCTATTCAGCTGAAAACTTCGCTATGATGCGCCGGATCGCATTGAGCCTGGTGAAACGGGACACACAATCAAAGCGGAGCTTGAAACGACGACGGAAGATCTGCGGATACGACAACGCCTATCTCGAGCGCTTGCTGTTCAATTCAGACACCGAGATCGCCCGCCGCCCGCTCATCTGATTTAATGCGCCGGCCCTGTTTCTGGGACATAACATTTGCTTAACTTGCAACGCGTATATTGGCGCGGTTTTTGCAATGCGTAGCGATATGCAAAAACCGTGACAATAGCGTTGTCAAGTTGAAGCAGTTGTTAGAAGTCTTGGATTCTCATACTAAGTGCAACGGTATTGTCATTAAAAGGGAGAACTGTGGTAGTCTAAATGTCATCCTAATCCAACCACGAACAAGGACTACACAATGATCTATTCACAGCTCTCCCAAGACGAA